>NZ_JBEFLP010000004.1 GCF_040149665.1 Sulfitobacter sp. HNIBRBA3233
AATAAACGACCAAAAGATCGCTTTTTTCCGCCTGCCTCGGGTTCACCGCTCATTATCTCCTTGTTTTTATGGCCCTCTCGAAGAATTCCGCCAAGAAAAATCTTCGCTGTTAGCGCAAAAAACTGCCCTCTGGCGGCCAGCTGCCCCCGATTGCAGCACCGGTTTGCCCGAATTTGGAGGCTTCGGGCGAGTCGCTTGGGGTGAATCGGGGATTCTTTGCCCCGTTCCGACTCGCGGCGCGCAGATCAGCGGGCCGTTCCGAGGGCTTCGCCCCGTCATTCCGGCTTCGTCGCGTGCCCCATGTAGATGATCGCCGTCAGCGGCAGCCGTCCGAATACCAGATCGCCACGTCCGTTGAGGCCCCTCGGGCCGAGTCCTGTCAGCTTGTGCGGCTGCAAGCCTGCGTCCTTCAGTGCGCCGGTCAGTTCCCGTGGCTTGATGAACATCTGCGGGTCGTGTGTGCCTTTGGGCAGAAGCCGCAGAATATCCTCTGCAATCGTGATCGTCGCCAGACGGGCGAGCGGGTTGCGGTTGATCGTGTCGAAGAAGAAGGTCCCGCCGGGCCGCAGGACCCGCGCGACGTTTCGCAGGACCTCGGAGAGATCCTGCACATGTTCCAGCACGTCGACGCAGACAACCGCGTCGAAACTGGAGTCCTCGTAGGGAAGTGTCTCTCCGGCACCGACATCATAGCGGATATCACGCCCGCCGGCCTGCGCGTGGCCACGGGCCGCCGCGATCGCGTCCTTGGCGGGATCGATCCCCGTCACGCGGGCACCGCGATCGTCCAGCGCTTCGGCCATGAAACCACCGGCACATCCCAGATCGAGCACCTGTTTGCCCTGCCAGTCGATCAGCCGGTCAAAATAGTCGAGCCGCCCGGGCACCATGTTCTTTAGTGTCCGGACCCAGCGGATATCGTCGGACCACCAGTTTGCGGCGACGTCGTCATATATAGAGAGATTGTTGCGCGTTCTGTCTGCCATGCTGCCCCCGCTGCGTTTCGCCTCGCGGGGGACGTAGACCTAAACTGCGCGGTGGCCAGATAGCCGGGCCATATCGGCAGGGCGGCAGCGCCGCCCGCCCGTCAGTGTGTCCAGGCGCCGCGCCGGGAAGTGGCAAAGTTCTCGCCGTATCCGCCGGGGCGGATGTTGGGCTTGCGGCGCTTGGGGTCCTGCACAATCGCGTCGATGCCCTGTTCCTCGGCGTATTCCACTGCTTCCTCGCGGGTGTCGAATTTCAGCCGGACCTGGCTTTGGGTGTCGCTGGAGGATGTCCATCCCATCAGCGGATCCACCTCGCGCGCCTCCGACGGGGCGAATTCAAGCACCCAATGGTGCGTCTTCGCAGTACCGGACGACATCGCTGTACGGGCTGGCTGATAAATTCTCGCGCGCATGGTGCACTCTTTCATCGTTGGCTGGGATGGATATGCCACGCAGTCGGCAGCGGATCAAGTGGCACAGTCCCGCGTGGCGGCCTTGAACAGCCGACAAAACATGACACCTATAGGGCACCCTCGGAGAGAGAGATTCATGCCCTACGCCCATTCCGACAAATCCGACGCGCCCCCCATCCTGTCGAATCCCGCGCCCGATGTGCGGTCCCGCCCCAAGCTGGAGGGCGGCAAGATGTTTCGCATGTCGTCCGAATTCAAACCGGCGGGCGACCAGCCTACGGCGATCAAGGAACTCAGCAGCGGCGTTCTGGACGGCGAGCGCGATCAGGTGCTTCTGGGGGCCACCGGCACGGGCAAGACCTATACGATGGCCAAGGTGATCGAAGAGACCCAGCGCCCCGCCATCATTCTGGCGCCGAACAAGACACTGGCCGCACAGCTTTATGGCGAGTTCAAGGGCTTCTTCCCCGACAACGCGGTGGAATACTTCGTCTCCTACTACGACTACTACCAGCCCGAAGCCTACGTCCCGCGTTCCGACACCTTCATCGAGAAGGAAAGCCAGATCAACGAACAGATCGACCGGATGCGCCACTCGGCCACCCGCGCGCTTCTGGAACGCGACGACGTGATCATCGTGGCCTCGGTGTCGTGTATCTACGGCATCGGCTCCGTCGAGACTTACGGCGCGATGACACAGGATCTGAAGGCGGGGGAAATATATGACCAGCGGCAGGTGATCGCCGATCTGGTGGCGCAGCAATACAAGCGCAACGATGCCGCCTTCCAGCGCGGCAGTTTCCGCGTGCGCGGCGATTCACTCGAGATCTTTCCCGCGCACCTTGAAGACCGCGCATGGCGGTTGTCGTTCTTCGGTGAGGAACTGGAAGCGATTACCGAGTTCGATCCGCTGACCGGCGAAAAGACCGACACGTTCGACCAGATCCGCGTCTATGCGAATTCGCACTACGTCACACCGAAACCGACGATGCAGCAGGCGATCATCGGCATCAAGAAAGAGCTGCGCACGCGGCTCGACCAACTGGTCGGTGATGGCAAGCTCCTGGAAGCGCAGCGGCTGGAACAACGCACCAACTTCGATCTTGAAATGCTGGAGGCAACCGGCGTGTGCAACGGGATCGAAAACTATTCGCGCTATCTGACCGGACGCGCCCCGGGCGAGTCGCCGCCCACCCTGTTCGAGTTCATTCCCGACAATGCCATCGTCTTTGCCGATGAATCCCACGTGTCGGTTCCGCAGATCGGCGGCATGTACAAAGGCGACTTCCGTCGGAAGATGACCCTGGCCGAGCACGGGTTCCGCCTGCCGTCGTGCATGGACAACCGCCCGCTGAAGTTCGAGGAATGGGACGCCATGCGCCCGCAATCCGTCTTCGTCTCGGCGACCCCCGCGGCGTGGGAGCTGGAGCAGACCGGCGGCGTCTTTACCGAACAGGTCATCCGACCGACCGGGCTTATCGATCCGCAGATCGAGATCCGCCCCGTCGAGATGCAGGTCGACGACCTTCTGGACGAGGTGCGCCGCGTGGCCGCCGACGGCTACCGGACCCTATGTACCGTTCTGACCAAGCGGATGGCAGAGGACCTGACCGAATACATGCACGAACAGGGCATCAAGGTCCGCTACATGCACTCCGACATCGACACGATCGAGCGGATCGAGATCCTGCGCGATCTGCGTCTGGGGGCCTTCGACGTGCTGATCGGGATCAACCTGCTGCGCGAGGGGCTGGATATTCCCGAATGCGGGCTGGTGGCGATTCTGGACGCGGACAAGGAAGGCTTCCTGCGGTCCGAAACCTCGCTGATCCAGACCATCGGACGGGCGGCCCGGAACGCCGACGGGCGCGTGATCATGTATGCCGACCGCATCACCGGCTCGATGGAGCGCGCGATGGGCGAAACGGAACGCCGCCGCGCCAAGCAGCTTGCCTATAACGAAGAGCACGGGATCACGCCGCAAACCGTGAAGAAGAACGTCGAGGATATTCTGGCCGGCCTCTACAAGGGCGATACGGATCAGTCGCGGGTGACCGCCAAGATCGACAAGCAGATGGCAGGCGGCAACCTTCAGACCGTGCTCGACGGGCTGCGCAAGGACATGCGCAAGGCAGCCGAAAACCTCGAGTTCGAGGAAGCCGCACGCCTGCGCGACGAGGTGAAGCGGCTGGAAGCCGTCGATCTGGCGATCTCGGACGATCCGATGGCACGCCAGTACGCGGTCGAGAAAGCCGTCGGCGACGCGCAATCGAAATCCGGCAGATCCACGATGGGCCGCGGGGGAATGCGCGGCGGGGTAAAGCGCAAACGCGGCCGCTGACCGCCGCCGGATCGACCATCCTTCGGCCTTTGGCAGAGCGTTTCAGCCGGACCCGGCACCCCCCGGTCCGGTAAATAGAGTGGAACCTTTTGTCGCACCAATTGTTCTTTTCACAGAACGATATGAGTACAAACGTCAAGGAGCGAACCAATGGAATATGGTCTTCTGGGTCTTCTGATCCTCATCGCCGACATCTACGCAATCTACCAGATCATCACGTCCGGCACATCCGGCGTGAAGAAGATCCTCTGGACACTCGGCGTCCTGATCTTCCCTGTCATCGGCTTCATCGTCTGGCTGATCGCCGGTCCACGCGGATCGTCCGTTCACGTCTGAAGCTGAACACATCCGATGAAAGAGCCCGGCCTTGTGCCGGGCTTTTTTGTGTGGACAGAAAACTTCGCGGTAATGGTTTATTAAGCATTATTAACCAAGATCGGGGCAGGAGTGGTCTGCCCCGTGTTTCTTCGTTTCGCGATTTTCATTCTTGCCTGCTGGGCCTGTGGGCCGGCCCTTGCGGGGCCGTGGCTGCGCGACCGGGGCGATGGGTTCTCGGCCTACACATTTGCCAGCAACGCGAATTACGATACGGCCACCCAGACCTATCTGGAATTCGGTCTGACCGACACGACAACAATCGGGGCGGACATCGGGTTTGTCAGACCGCGCTACGGGTTTCAGGGCGGCTACGCGACGCTTTTCATGCGCCGCGCACTCAGCAAACCGGACGCGGTTTCGAAATGGGCCTACGAGATTGGCGTCGGTGCCAACTGGGCGGCGGATCTTGTCCTGCCGCATTTCAAGACCACCCTGACATGGGGCCGTGGGCTGAGTTTCGCGGACAAAACCGGATGGACGACCGTCGATGCGGCAGTGATCTGGGATCCGGTCTATGCGCTGCATGTGGCGAAACTTGACGGGACGCTGGGCATCAATTTCTCAGACAAGGTCGCGGGCATGATGCAGGTCTATATGGTCCACGCAAACGGGGCGAGCGCTGCAACGCTCGCCCCGTCGATCATCTTCTCCCCCGCCGACAGCAAATTCCGGTTCCAGATCGGGACGGAAACAGCCGTGGGCAATGTGCGCGGCACCGTGCTCAAGCTAGGGCTTTGGCATAATTTCTAGACCCGCCTAAACGACATCATTGTCGATGCGGACCGTCACACCGATCTTGCCGCTTACGGCCTCGCTCCAGATCACATGCACCTGATCAGAGTCTGGCCCTTGCTGCGCGCGGATGTAGGGCGTGTCGAAATTCGTGACATTGGCCGCGTTGCGCACCCCTCCGCGCACCACGACCGCATCCACGCTGAGCGAACGGGCACTGAACGGAAGCCCCGGCCCGGTTGGCACGACCCATGTCTGCTGCGGCGTATTCTGCGAGAATTCGAGCAGCAGAGGGCTCGCAACAGACTGCCCGATGCCGTGGAACGAATTGCCCTCGAAGCGGATATTGCGAAAGCGGGTATAGTTCAGATCGGCGAGACTGGTATCGATCCTTTCAGCGCGCTCGATATATCCGTTGATCGACCGGAACCGGTTCCCGGCCACGTTCAGCCCGTTGATGAAATGCCCCGCGCCGTAGGGTTTGACGACGATATAGCTGAAGCTCGACGCCGCTTCTCCGGACAGGAAGATGTTGCTGGAAACCTCGAGCGCACTGAAGGAAAACCCGCTCGTGAAAGCCGGCGCCGCGTCACGTTCATTGGTCCATTCCAGATAGGCGTTGTCGCAATAGTTGCCCGTCACGATGCACGAGGAATAGGCCTCGGCCAGAACGATACCGGCAGACCGCGGCCCGCCCTCCAGAGGATCACCCTGAAAGAAGTGGTTGCCGCTGATCAGGTGGTTGGACCCGGACGCGACAAGGAAATGCAGGAACCGCGTTGCGCGACAGTTGCGGATCTTGGTGTCGTTGGCATTGACGTTGATCGCGATGGTCTTGCGGTCAGAGACTGGCAGGTCCTCCTCTGCCGACAGGAACTGGCACCGTTCCACGAACATCCCCTGACACCCGCCGCCCATCGACGTGATCCCGCGATCCTTCGGCGTGGTGATGAAACAGTCGCGCACGGTAAAAATTGTGCCCGCCCCTGCCAGCATGATGGCGCTGCACACCTCCTGGCACTGGAATTCGATGTTGTGGAGGATGAACTTGCTCACCACTTCGAAACCGCTGAAATCAAGCAGATACTTGTAGCGCCGGAAGGTGAAGTTCTGCGTTCCTTCCGCATCATAGAGCGGACCGTTCAGCGTCAGCTCGCCACGCGCCACGTTCTTGTCGCGAACATAGATCTCGCGGCCCACACCCGGGCCGGACACATGGCTCCCGATGGGGATGTTGGCGACGTTGGCGACGCCGGTCAGCGTTCGGGCGTTGCTGGCGCTATAGGTCGCCTGTGCGACAATCGTTGTCGTGTCCCAGTTGCCGTCCGCCAGCGCGATCAGCTGGCCATTGTGGATGGCGCGGCGGGTTTGATACCGGTTGCGGTCCGGCACGGCGGCCTGCATGTCGACAGGCCCGGTCAAAGCCACCTTGCGCCCGCCCAGATCAAGGGATTCGTGGTCCGAATTGTTCAGCAGCGCCTGAAACGCCTTGCGAAAGGCCAGTTCTTCATCACCGAAGGCCTCGATATAGTTGGGCAGATCGAAGTTGCGGCGCAGCAGCAGCACCGCCCCGACCGGCATGCTGACCGTACCGGTGAATTTGGTCGGCGCGTCAAAGGTGACATCGCCGTTCAGCCGGAATGTGCATTCGGGGATCAGCACGGTCCGCCCGTTCGCATTGGAATTGGCCCGCTCGAACGCGGCGGTATCATCGGTGGTGCCGTCGCCGACCGCGCCGTAATCTTTCACGTCGATGGTCGAGACGACGTCGCCGAGGAAAAAGCTGGAAACATCGGTGATCTCGATGTCATCGACGCGCACGATGCCCCCGTTCGGCCCCAGCAGATCGAAGCCGAAATGCCCGTAATCCGCATTGATGCCCCAGACCATGTCAACGCCGGTCCGGTTGCCGACCCCGACAATCGCGCTCAGCTCGACGACCTGACCGTAGGTGGTCAGGGCGACAGGATCGCCTGTGGTGGTCACCCCCGGCACGGGATTGCCGTTCGACAGCGCGGCGTAGCTTGCGATGCGCACCGACGGCAGGCTGCCGCTGATCGCTTTCACCCTGATCTTGATCTGCAGATAGCATCCGGGAAGGATCGGCGTCTCGCCCTTGTAGCGGACGCGCTGTGTCGACTCGGTCTTGAGCAGTTCCAGCGCGCCGCCGAAATCCTCGTCGTTCGGGGCAAAGACACCGTTCGCGCTGCTGGCATAGGTAGGCGTGCCCGGCGTGCCATTACCGCTGGAGTATTGATCGAGCCCGTCTGCATAGGGCGCGGGGGTCAGCTGGATGCCGTCCGTGATCGCTTTGTTCATCAAAAATTCCCTTTCCCACGATATCCGGCACCATGGGCCGGTCAGGGAAAGGGAAGTACCAACGCTATCTTAAGGCGCGCCTAGACCACCGTGACGGTCGTGTTGCGCGCTCAGACGGATGCGCCGGGCGCGTCCAGCACCTGAACCCCCGAGATGCGCCAGCCAGCGTCCGTCTGCACCATCCGGTATTCCAGGATGTGAAATCCGCCCTTCAGGTCGGTGATCTGAACCTTCTGCCAGTAGACGCCCCCCTCTTCGCGCAGATCGAGGTATCGCACATCGGCGGGACGCCAGACCATCGGATAGCCCTGCGTGACCATGCGCCCGAAAGTCTCGGGACTTCCGAAATACCGTTGCAGATCGGGGCTCGCAAAAGAGAAGGCGGTGCCAAAGTCGTCGACCTTGAAGGCTTCGATTTGCCGGCTGATGGTGGCTTCGATGTCCGTCTGCTGCGCGTCGGCGCCGAAGGCAAAGACGAGGCTGAAAGCCGCCGCCTGAAGTATCGTTCGCATGCCCGTTCTCCCTGCGTGATGTATTGACTTAGGGTAAGTCACGCATCCCGCAGGGCAACAGTTTCAGCCCGCGACCAATTTACCCGCAAGCGCGTCGTCGATCAGCGCCACGGTCTCATCCACGCCGTAAAGCGCGATGAAGCCGCCGAAACGCGGGCCTTGCGACGCGCCCAGAAGAACTTCGTAAAGGGCGGTGAACCAATCGCGCAGGGGCTCGAACCGGTCGCGGCCACAGGCGAAAACCTCCGATTGCAGCGCCTCGGCATCGAGCCCGCCGTCCCATCCGACCAGACGCGCGCGCAGATCCTCAAGCGCTTCGCGCTCCAGATCGCTGGGCAGGCGGAACTGTTTGTGCGGCTTCACGAAATCATTGAAATAGCGCAGCGCATAGCCCACGGCCGCATCCATTCCGGGGTGGGTTTCGGGCGACGCATCCGGCGCGTAGCGCTGGATGAATCCCCAAAGCTGGGATTTCTCTTCCGCCGACGAAACCGATGCGAGGTTGAGAAGCATGGAAAACGGTACAACCATATCCGACTTGGGCACATCGCCGCCGTGGATATGCCAGACCGGATTGTTCAACTGGCCTTTGAGGTCCTGCGTTTCATAGGCGCGCAACTGCTGGTGATATTCATCCATCGCCTTCGGGATGACGTCGAAATACATCCGCTTCGCCGTCTTGGGCTTGAGGAACATGAAATACGACAGCGATTCCGTCGAGGCATAGGTCAGCCACTCGTCGATCGAGATGCCGTTACCCGACGATTTCGAGATCTTCTGCCCGTTCTCGTCGAGAAACAGCTCATAGCTGAAATGCTCGGGCTTCTTGCCTCCGAGGATCTCGCAGATCCGGTCGTAGATCGCCGTATTGGTGGCGTGCTCCTTGCCGTACATTTCGAAATCGACATCCAGTGCCGCCCAGCGCGCGCCGAAGTCCGGCTTCCACTGGAGCTTTACGTTGCCGCCGGTGACCGGAAGGGTCATCTCCTCGCCGTCCTCGGTGTCGAAGGTAATCGTACCGTCCTTGGCGTTCACCTGTTTGATCGGCACATACAGAACACGCCCGGTTTCGGGGTGGATCGGCAGGAAGATCGAATAGGTCTGGCGACGCTCCTCGCGCAGGGATTTCAGCATCACGGCCATGATGTCATCGTAGCGCTCTGCCGCCCGCAACAGGATCTCGTCGAATTGGCCTGTCTCGTAGAATTCCTTGGCCGAATAGAATTCGTACTCGAACCCGAATGTGTCGAGGAACCGCCGCAGCATCGCGTTGTTGTGATGCCCGAAACTGTCGAATTTACCGAACGGATCGGGCACCGACGTCAGTGGCTTGTGCATGTGTTCTGCCAGCATCTCCTGCTGCGGCACGTTGCCCGGCACCTTGCGCATCCCGTCCAGATCGTCGGAAAAGCAGATCAGCTTTGTCGGAATGTCGCTGATTTCTTCGAAGGCGCGCTTGATCATCGTGGTGCGCAGCACTTCGCCGAAGGTCCCGATATGCGGCAGACCGGAGGGGCCGTATCCTGTCTCGAACAGCACAAACCCCTTTTCGGGCGGCTTTTTCTCGTAGCGTTTGAGCACACGGCGGGCTTCTTCGAAGGGCCAGGCCTTGCTTTGCATCGCTGCTTCACGCGTCTGAGACATACCTAAAGTTCCAAAATTCCATTCCACCGCACCCCTTGTGCGGGTCCGGCATCATCTATTGCGTCACCCCGACCACGTCAATATTCTGCACCGCAGAGGCAAGTGTTCCTGAAAGGATCCCCCGATGACCGATGAGACCACTTTGGCGCTGAGCGCGCAGGACTGTCTGATCGCGCTGATGGTTGCGGTGTCAGCCTCGGACGAGAACATCGGAACCACGGAACTGATCAAGATCCAGACGTCGGTGAACCTGCTGCCGATCTTTTCCGATTACGATACCGACCGGATCAAGGTCGTCAGCCAGATGGTGTTCGACCTCTTCGATCAGGAGGACGGGCTGGATGCCCTGTTCGGTCTGGTCCGCGAGGCACTGCCCGAACGTCTGCACGAGACCGCCTATGCGCTTGCCTGCGACGTGGCCGCCGCCGATGGCACGCTCGAAGAAACCGAACTGCGGCTTCTCGAAGAGATGCGCTACGAGCTGACCATCGACCGGCTGCACGCGGCGGCGATCGAACGCGGGGCACGAGCGCGCCACCTGACCTGACGGTATCCGGCAGAAGTGCTGCACGGGCTGCCAGCCTCGGTCCTGCGCAACGCGCGGGATTTACTTTCGAAATAGAAAGAGGTCAGGCGCCGTAAAGAACGGCCCATCTTTCAATGAGTTCCTGCTGGGCGGTCTTCGAGCGACCGATCCACGCCCGACCGCCGGCAGGACGCTCGCGTTCTTCACGGGTGATGGTGGCACGGATCGCCTCGTCAGCGGTGAAGATGGCAAATGCCATTTCCGTTCCGTCCGGCGCGGTCATGTAACCCGCAAGCGCCGATACGAAATTCAGCGTGCCGGTCTTGGCATGGACCGTGACCGGGTGGTCGCGGACGATCCGGCGCTGGTCGTCGCGCAGGGCAATCGGTTTGAGAATATCGCGCAGCCCCGTGCCCTGCATCCGCACAAGTGCCGTCACCATATCGTGTGCTGTCAGGCGGCTATCGTCCCCGAGACCCGAATGATCCACCAGGGCGACACTTTGCATCCCCAAGGTTTCGCGGGCCCAGTCGTTCATCTGCTCTGCCGAGGCCTTCAGGCTGTCCGGCCTTACGCCCCTCGCTTGCGTGGCGGCCATGCCGACCATCTCGGCGGTCAGATTCGTGGACCATTTCAGCATGTCTTTGAGAAGCGGGCGCAGGGCCTCGCTCCGCTCGGTCACGACGGTTTCGCCCGCAGGCACCGATGCCGTCAGTTCCGGTGTGCCCAGCTTGATCCCCTCGGCACCGGCAAGCACGCTGAAAACCTCGGCGGCATAGAGGCCGGGCTTGCGCACGGGCAGCCAGCGCGCACCGCTTTTGCCAAGTGCGGGGCGCGCCACGGTCCAGTTGTCACGACCGTCGCGATCCTCGTAGGTGTAGACAGGGGCGGCACGGTCCTCCAGCCGCATCACGGCGACGCGAACCGCAGGGCGGTACCGTTCCGACCGCCCCTCCATCGTCACATCATAGCCGTTACCGCCGCGCTTCCATTCGAAATGCACGCGGTTGTAATTCAGCGCGAGGCCCGAGATCCCGGGGTTGTAGCCGACCTGATCGGGCTGGGCCGCGTCGATGCGCGCCAGCACCGGCAACGCCTCCTCATAGACCCGGAAAGAGCCTTTGACACCGGTCACGCCAGCCGCACGCAGGCGTTCAGCCATTCCGGCCAGCCGGTCGGTATCAAGGGTCGGATCCCCGCCCCCCGCGAGCACGAGATCCCCCTGAACGATGCCGTTGACGATACCGCCGGTCGCAATCAGCCGTGTCTCGAACCGGTGATCCTGCCCAAGCGCGTCCAGTGCATAGAGCGCCGTCAGCACCTTCGCCACGCTGGCAGGCGGGCGTGCGGTCTGTGCGGCAAATGTTTCAAGCCGCAGCCCCGTCTGGGCGTCCGCCACCGCGAAGGATGCGAGCCCCTCCAGCCGCGCCTTGCCGAGGATGTCCTCGACGCTCGGAACACTGCGCTTGAACAGATCCTCGCCCCGCAAAACGGGACGAAGCGAGGCCGCCGGCGGCCCGGAGAGCGCCGGTGTGGCAACAAGGCCTGAAAGGGCGGCCGCAAGGAACCGGCGGCGGGAAAAATCAGTGCTCATGATCTAGGCCTATCGCAACTCAGACCCCGCCGACAAGCCGTCCCAGTCTATGCATTTCCAAGATCACTTCCCCGTGATAGCGCAGCACAAATGCAGCGTGCCGTCCTGATCATGTTTGTTGCCATGTCACTGATCCCCGCCGGGGATGCGGCGGGCAAGTTATTGACCCAGACCCATGGGGTTGCACCGATATTCGTCGCATGGTCACGCTTTGCCATCGGCCTTCTGGCGATCCTGCCTTTCATGCCGCGCAGTGGCTGGCGGCTGCTGCGGAACTGGCGGATCTGGGCGCGGGCCGCGCTGCTGGCCGGGGGGATCAGCGCCATCCAGATGGCCCTCAGGCTGGAAGAGATCGCAACCGTCTTCGCCGCTTTCTTTGTCGGGCCGCTGCTCAGCTACGCGCTGGCGATGGTTTTCCTGCGCGAAGCCGTCACGCCGCTGCGGTCAGCGCTGATCGTGATGGGTTTTTGCGGCGTGCTGGTCGTGGTGCAGCCGGGCGGCGGCGCGAGTGTGGGCCTGCTCTGGGCGCTGCTGGCGGGAAGCTGCTACGGGGTTTTTCTGGTGATGTCGCGCTGGCTGGGCCATCTGGCCTCTCCGCTGGCGCTGACGTCAACGCAGCTTTTTATCGCGGCGTTTCTGCTGTTGCCGCTGGGGCTGTGGCACCTGCCACCGCTCGACCTGCCGGTGGTCGCCCTGACGGCCACGTCGGCGGTCTGTTCGATGCTCGGCAATCTTCTGCTGCTCTATGCCTACCAGTTTGCGCCCGCGACGCGCGTGGCGCCGCTGGTCTATTTCCAGCTGCTCGCCGCGGTCGGTCTGGGCTGGGCCGTCTTTGGCGACTTGCCGGACACATGGACGTGGGTCGGGCTTGGCATCATCATCGTCGCAGGCTTCGGATCTGCGCGGCTACGCTGACCAGCCGCCCGATCTGCGGATCGCCGACGAGGACACATCCATCATCGGGACATTGACGAAACACCATGCCGGTGGTCGCGCCTGTCCCAGCCTGTGGCTTTCGCGCGCCGGTATCCTGTAGGGCGCATAGAGTGTGGCGGCACGGCTCATCCGTGCCGAAATCCGTTGTCCGGGCCGCGCGAGAATACCCACTGGGACGCGCGCGACGATGTCCTGCCAATCCTGCCACAGATGCAGCTGGGCGAGGTTGTCCGCCCCCATCAGCCAGACAAACCGCTGCCGTCTGTACCTGTCTTGCAGCGCGGCCAGTGTCTCGGCGGTATAGCGGGTGCCAAGACGCGCCTCGATGTCGGTGATCGTCACGCGCGGGTCATCCATCACGCGCGCCGCCTGATGCAGGCGTTCGGACATCGGCGCGGGCCCGCGGGATTTCAGCGGATTGCCGGGGGACACCAGCCACCACACCGCATCCAGCCCGAACCGTTTCAATGCCTCGCGCGTGATATGCGCGTGGCCGCGATGGGCAGGGTCAAACGATCCCCCCAAAAGCCCGATCACCTGATCGGGTGCCGCGTATGGCATCTGGTAGCGCACGGTCTCTCCCCCTTGCCAACCGCGAGAGGGATGCGAAGCGACCGCCGTTGTCAACCGTGCGCCCGTCCCTCCCTGTCGCGGCAGGGGCGACCACGGCGGCCCCCAGCCCGCCGCGACGTCTTGTTGATCTTGGCGCGGTCGGCAGATATTGCAGACAAAATCTTTCCCATGCGAGGAGTCCCGTCATGGCGGCCTATCAATACGTCTACCACATGCAGGGCGTGTCCAAGACATATCCCGGCGGCAAAAAGTGTTTCGAGAATATCCACCTGAATTTCCTGCCCGGCGTGAAGATCGGCGTCGTCGGTGCCAACGGCGCCGGTAAATCGACCCTGATGCGGATCATGGCCGGCCTCGACAAGGATTTCAGCGGCGAAGCATGGTCGGCCGAAGGCGCCAAAGTCGGCTACCTGCCACAGGAACCCAAACTGGACCCCGACCTGACCGTGCGCGAGAACGTGATGCTGGGCGTCGCAGAGAAGAAAGCGATCCTCGACCGCTACAACGAGCTTGCGATGAATTACTCGGACGAAACCGCGGACGAGATGGCCAAGCTTCAAGACGATATCGATGCCCAGAACCTGTGGGATCTCGACAGCCAGATCGATGTGTCGATGGAGGCATTGCGCTGCCCGCCGGACGACGCCGACGTCGCCTCGCTTTCGGGCGGTGAAGCGCGCCGTGTCGCACTGTGCAAGCTGTTGCTCGAAGCCCCCGACATGCTGCTGCTGGACGAACCGACGAACCACCTCGACGCGGAAACCATCGCGTGGCTCCAGCAACACCTGATCGACTACAAAGGCACGATCCTGATCGTCACGCACGACCGCTATTTCCTCGACGACATCACCGGCTGGATCCTCGAACTCGATCGCGGGCGCGGCATTCCCTACGAAGGCAACTATTCGGACTGGCTGGAACAGAAAGCCAAGCGGCTGAGCCAGGAAGCCCGCGAAGACAAATCCCGCCAGAAAACGCTGGAGCGCGAACTGGAATGGATGCGTCAGGGCGCCAAGGCACGGCAGGCAAAATCGAAGGCACGGATCAACGCCTACAACGAAATGGCCGAACAGTCCGAGCGCGAGAAACTCAGCCGCGCCCAGATCGTCATCCCCAACGGCCAGCGTCTGGGATCGAAGGTGATCGAGGTCGAAGGGCTGACCAAGGCCATGGGCGACAAGCTGCTGGTCGAGAACCTTGATTTCTCGCTGCCGCCGGGCGGGATCGTCGGCGTGATCGGCCCCAACGGCGCGGGTAAATCAACCCTGTTCAAGATGCTCACCGGGCAGGAAACACCGGACAAGGGCACTATCGAAGTCGGCGACACGGTCGAGCTGAGCTACGTCGACCAGTCCCGTGACGACCTCAACGCGGATGACACGGTCTGGCAGGCCATCTCCGGCGGTGCCGAACTGATCCAGCTCGGCGATGCCGAGGTGAATTCGCGCGCCTACTGCTCCTCGTTCAACTTCAAGGGCGGCGATCAGCAAAAGAAGGTCGGGCTTCTGTCAGGGGGTGAACGCAACCGTGTCCACATGGCGCGCCTGTTGAAATCCGGTGGCAATGTGCTGCTGCTCGACGAACCGACAAACGATCTGGACGTGGAAACCCTGCGCGCCCTCGAAGACGCGCTTGTCGATTTCGCAGGCTGCGCGGTCGTGATCTCGCACGACCGTTTCTTCCTCGACCGGATCTGCACACATATTCTCGCCTTCGAGGGCGAGGCGCATGTGGAGTGGTTCGAGGGGAACTTCGAAGACTACGAAGAAGACAAGAAGCGCCGCCTGGGCGCGGACGCACTTGAGCCCAAGCGCATGAAGCACAAGAAATTCGCCCGCTGAGCGCTGGCGATATCCGGAACACGAAAGGTGGGCAGTTTTCGGACTGCCCCTTTTTCTATCAGTCGCTCGAGATCTTTTTCGACAGGCGCTGGAACAGGTTGAGAACCTCTTCGGGCTCGGCCGGATGCAGGATGTCGGCCCGGCCGCCGTGTTCGCGAATGGCTGCCGCAGCAGAGCGGCCGGTCCAAAGCCTGCGGTCCCCGATCATTTCCACGCGAAGGTCCGGCGCTTCGGGATCCAGTGCCGCTGCTTCGGCCTTCCAGGCGGCGGGCAGCGCGGCATTCGCCTGCAGTTCGACCGCATCAGTATCAATCCGCTGGCGGCAATAGACAATCGCGACAAAACTGCCCCGGCCCGCATAGGCAAACCGAGTCTTTTCGATATCCAGCGTTTCCGAAAGAACGGTGCCGACGGTCTCTACCGCCACGCGGAACTGCGCGGGTGTCCCGGCGCGGAACAGCTGGAGCGCGTTCTCGATCTGGATGCTGAGGATCGTCATTGCATAGAGCGAATCATCCGCACGCCGAAGCAGCTCGTTCTCCATCGTCAGAAACGGCTTGATCCCCGGCCCCGCACGCAGATCGAACCGTTCGTCAAAGGTGATCGTGGTCAGCTTGGTCAGTTCCTCGAGCTTGTGCTGGCTCATCCGTTCGCGCATCAGGCTTTCGTTCAGCATCCCGGCCAGATTGATTCGCGTGCCCAGCTCGAGCCCGTCAAAAGGTTTGGTGACGAAATCCGTCGCACCCGCCTCGAAGGCGCGCGCCATGGTGTCGTGGGCGCGGCTTGCCGTGATCATGATGATCGGGGTGGTGCGATACGCAGGTATCTGGCGGATTTCGCGGCACATTTCGATGCCGCAGGTCCCCGGCAGCATGATATCCAGCAGGAACGTATCGAAGGGTTCGCGCGCCGCATCGATCAACGCGCGCGCTTCCTCGGCACTTTCGGCATAGGCCACATCGCCAAACCCACTCCCCGACAGGGAGGTCCGCAAAAGTTGCAGGATCATCGGGTCATCATCGACGGCAAGGATACGCATAACATTCACTCCTCAAGGATCCGCCGTTGGGCGGACGCCTAAAACTCGCTTAGCACTGCGTTTACCATGCGGATACAATAGGGCCGGATTGCGGCTATTCTTCGGGAAAAACGCGATGATTGGCCATTTTCCTCCATCTTTCCGCCGCCAAGCCCGAAAATCCGTCCCCGCGGGTGCCCTTGACGAGGAATCATCCGCGATCGCCAGCGCGCTCCCGCAGCGTTTTATCCGGGCCTCAGAGTGGGGAAATCCGGCTGCCGCACATGCGATCCGGCACGAGATTGCCGCTTGCTTGCCTGAGACTTGAAATGAAAAAAGCGCTTTGCCATATTTGAAATGCAGAAGTTAGCTTTATCAAGACCACTGTCTCCGCCCTCGCGGTCAGTCTCTCGATGACAGACCAACCAAGCCGTACCATCGCACTTCCGCGGATGGTGAAACAACAGGAGACGACGGAATGGCCACTGGCACCGTAAAATGGTTCAACACTACAAAAGGCTACGGCTTTATCGCGCCCGACGGCGCCTCCAAAGACGTATTCGTTCATATCTCTGCGGTCGAGCGCGCGGGTCTGACCGGCCTTGCCGACAACCAGAAAGTCACGTTCGACATCGAAGCAGGGCGTGACGGTCGCGAGTCTGCAACAAACATCGCCCTCGCCTGAACGGCTTTTGCCTCTGAAACTGGGGTAAAAACGCAATAGTTACCGGTCAATCCACGCGGATAGGCCGGTTTTCCTATGTGTCACTTGAATTGTAGTGCTGTCTTGCGACAATAGGCGTGCATCACATAAATTTCCGCTGCCAGAGGTTCATTAAATGCACAGACGTACTTTCATCGCGGGAACGCTCGCGACCGCCGCAATGGCGCCCCAGGCTGCATCCGCGCAGGCCATCGCATTCGATCCCACACCGCAACTTGTCCGCATCAAGAAGAACTATCAGGTCGGCGAACTTCTGATTCTGCCGCGCAGCTATTACCTGTACTTCGTGACAGCCCCCGGCCAGGCGATGCGCTACGGCGTCGGTGTCGGCAAGGCGGGTCTTGAGTTTACCGGATCAGCAGTCATTCAGGTCAAGAAGGAATGGCCAACCTGGCGCCCGACCGACGAGATGATCGAGCGAGAGCCCGAAACCTACAAACGCTTCATCGGCAACACCGAGGCACAGCCCGGCGGCCCCGATAACCCTCTCGGTGCGCGCGCGCTCTATCTGTTCCAGAATGGCAAGGACACGTATTTCCGCATTCACGGGACAACGGCGCCGAAATCAATCGGCAGATCGGTATCCAACGGATGTATCCGTATGCTCAACGAGCATGTGATGGATCTGTACCAGCGCGTACCGATCGGTACGCGCGTTACCGTGCTCTGATAGAACGATTCCCGTTCGAGGAAAGGCCGTCGCAACGCGTCGGCCTTTTTTCATTTTCAGGCCAAGGCAGCCTGCGCGACCGATGATAGGTCAATTTTGATGACTTAATTTCCGCACCGCAGCATATTTTTCCAGACGCTCTCGACAAGGTTCTTCGGGTGTGAAATTGGATCGGAAAATCCTCCTTCGCGGACTTCCGATGTCACTCTCAGACTTCCTCGCCCAACGCGCCACGGCCTTTGCAGAAAAGAACTTGGCCGCCTTGCGCGATACCATGGCCTATCCCTGTGCGGTGGTCATCGACGATCATATGATCGCTCTGGCCAAGCCGGCGGACTACGACCGCGAACTGGCGGTCCTCTATCAAAAATCAGCCGAATTCGGCGTGACCCATGTAGACACAAAGGTCCTGCGGTGCCGCACCGTGGGACAAAACGGCCATGCCGAAGTCAGATTCACCGGCTATCGCGCAGACGGCACAAAGCTTTGCGATCTCGACGGGGGCTATCTTTGTTCGCGCTGTCCTGACGGTGCATGGCGGATCAACATGGTCGAACTCGTCCTGCCCGAGACGATCACGGGCGGTCTGGAAGATCTGAAACCATCGAGGTGTCCGGACAGAAAAAGGGCCGGCCCCTAGGCCAGCCCCTTCGTTTGTTTCCCGGCTATCGCGCTTACTGAAGCGCTTGATCCGTGATGACATGTGTCCACGCGCCTTCGGGCGCTTTGGAGATCACCGGATCCGACCCACCGGCCAGCAATGTGTCGACTGTCCGCTGGTAATCGGCTTCGTCCAGCGTCCCGTCCGATCCGGCGGTGAGCTTCGCGATTTCCTTCATCATGCGCACCTGCGCTTCCTCGGACTGCGCGCCTGTCTCGTCGTTCTCGACCACGATTGCGCCTGCTTCTTCGGGGTTTTCCTCGGCGTATTTCCAGCCCTTCATCGAGGCGCGGACGAACCGCACCATCTTGTCGACGAACACAGGGTCTTCGAGGTTCTCTTCGAGCACGTAAATCCCGTCCTCCAGCGTTGCGACCCCTTGATCCTCGTATTTGAAGGTCACCAGCTCGTCCGGGTCGACCCCTGCATCCAGCACCTGACCGTATTCGTTGTAGGTCATGGTCGAGATACAATCAGCCTCACGCTGCAACAGCGGGTCGACGTTGAAACCTTGCTTGAGCACGGTCACACCGTCCTCGCCCCCGTCGGTGGAAATACCTTCCTGGCTCATCCAGCTGAGGAACGGATATTCATTGCCGAAGAACCAGACACCGATGGTCTTGCCCTTGAAGTCTTCCACGCTTTCGATGCCGGTGTCCTTCCAGCATGTCAGCATCAGACCGGATGTCTTGAACGGCTGCGCGATGTTGACGACCGGCAGGCCCTTTTCGCGCGCGGCAAGCGCCGAAGGCATCCAGTTCAGCATGGCGTCCGCGCCACCACCGGCCAGAACCTGTGGCGGTGCGATATCGGGACCGCCCGGCAGGATCGTCACGTCCAGCCCCTCTTCTTCATAGTATCCCTTTTCCTGCGCGACGTAATAGCCCGCAAACTGCGATTGCGTGACCCACTGCAACTGCAATGTCACCGTGTTGGCGTGTCCGTCCGCCAGAGCAGGCGTTGCCGCCATTCCGGCGGCACAGGCCGCTCCTATCATCCAGTTTCTCATTTGATACCCTCCAGTTGGTATGGTTGCGGTCCGGTTCCGGACCTTTTGTTATCTCTGTGACGGGTGCCAGAAGGTCACCCATTTCTCGATCATGACCATAAGGCCATAGAATGCGCTTCCGGCGATTGCTGCCACAACAATCTCTGCCCAGACCATGTCGAGCGCAAGCTGACCAAAGCTGGTCGAGATGCGAAAGCCCATGCCCACGGTGGGCGAGCCGAAAAATTCAGCAACGATCGCACCGATCAGCGCAAGAGTGGTGCCGATCTTCAGGCCGTTGAAGACAAAGGGCATCGCAGACGGCAACCGCAGCTTGAACAGTGTCGCCCAATAGCCGGCTGCATAGGTTCGCATCAGATCGCGCTGCATCGCGTTGGTATCCTTCAGCCCCGCAACGGCGTTGACGAGAATCGGAAAGAACACCATCACGCCGACAACCGCCGCCTTGGATTCCCAGTCACTGCCCAGCCATTTGACGAATATCGGGGCCGTGCCCACAATCGGAAGCGCCGCCATGAAGCTCCCCACAGGCAGGATCCCGCGGGTCAGGAAATCCGACCTGTCCGCGATGATCGCCACGACAAAGGCCGCCGCTGCCCCCAGAAGATAGCCCACCAGCGCGCCCTTCAGGATCGTCTGGCGGAAATCGGCCCAAAGCGTCGCACCGGAAACCCCCAGCCGCTCGATCACATCCGAAGGCGCGGGCAGGATCACCGGATTGATCTCGAACCCACGCACCATCAGTTCCCAGACGATCACGATCGTCAGCCCGAAGATCGCGGGGATCAGTATCTTGATGGCAATCGCGTCCGACGATGCGCCGTTGGCCAGACGCACGTTCATCCACCAGCCGAGTATCCAGACCGCACAGGCTACCGCTGCCAAAGTCATGACGCTTGCATCCCCATTCGCTTCAGCGTGATACGTTCGATCATGCCGAACAACCCGACAAGCGCCGCCGCCGTCAGCGCCGCGGCAAACAGTGCCGCCCAGCTGACCAAGGGCTGGCCGTATTGATCGCCAACCAGCATCCGCGCCCCGAACCCCGCGCGTGCCCCGGTCGGCAGTTCTGCCACGATGGTCCCCACCAGCGATGCCGAAATCCCGATTTTCAGCGAGGCGAACAGGTAGGGCGTGGAAGCGGGCAACCGCAGCTTCCAGAATCCTTGCGATTTCGACGCGTTGTAGGTCCGCAAGAGGTCCAGCTGCATCGCATCGGGGCTCCGCAAGCCCTTCACCATGCCGACGACCACCGGAAAGAAGGACAGATAGGCCGCAATAAGTGATTTGGGAAACAGCCCCTGTATGCCCATGGACCCCAGAACGACGATGATCATCGGCGCAAGCGCAAGGATGGGTATGGTCTGACTGACAATGGCCCAGGGCATCACCGACCGGTCCATCACCCTGCTGTAGACGATCCCCACCGCCAGCAAGATCCCCAACCCCGTCCCGATGGCAAAGCCCAGCAGCGTCGGCGCCAGCGTCACCCAGCCGTGATAGACCAGACTGCGCTTCGATGTGATCCGCTTGTCGATGATCGTATCGTACATTTCCACCGCGACCTGCTGCGGCGCGGGCAGCCGGGGCCGGGTCAGGCTGTAGGTATCGGCCACCAGCCCGGGATTGCGCAGCGCCAGTGTGATCCCGCCAAGGTCCTGTCGCGCTGCCGGGGTGTCGGGCGTGACGACCCTGTCATCGCGCTGCGCCTGATCCGCGACCAGATGCATGTTCATCGGAATGACGGCCAACAGCCACAAAAGCAGAATGCCCGCCACTATCGTCATGACCGGGATGATCGACCTCATGACCGTTGCCTCCCCTGCCGGGCGCGGGGCTTCTCCATTTTGCCGGATAAACTCAATTCTGCCGCCTCAACCTGCGGCACACCGGCTGCCCGCCCCCTGCGGGAGGGCGGGCGGGGCGTCGCGGGACGCGCGCGTCGCCCGACATCCCTGCCCTCACGCATCGGAGTGCCCCGCCCGCAGACCTTCACGGACCCTGTGCGCGATCTCCAGAAATTCGGGCGTATCGCGAATATCGAGCGGCCGTTCCTTCGGCAGCGGGCTCTCGATCACATCCGTGATCCGCCCCGGCCTCGGGCTCATCACCACGATCTTGGTGCTCAGATACACCGCTTCGGGGATCGAATGGGTCACGAAGGCAATCGTTTTCTCCGTGCGCGCCCAGAGCTTCAGCAACTGCTCGTTCAGGTGGTCGCGCACGATCTCGTCCAGCGCACCGAAGGGTTCATCCATCAGCAGGATATCCGCGTTGAAGCTCAGTGCCCGCGCGATACTTGCCCGCTGCTGCATCCCGCCCGACAGCTGCCACGGGAACTTTCGCTCGAATCCCTCCAGATCCACCAGTTCCAGCACCCGCTGGACGCGCTCGCTCTGCTCGGCCTTCGAGATGCCCATGATCTCCAGCGGCAGGCGGATGTTGCCACCGATGGTGCGCCACGGATAAAGGCCCGCGGCCTGAAAAACGTAGCCGTAGGCCCGTGCCTTGCGCGCGGCCTCGGGGCTGACTCCGTTTACCGTGATCGTCCCGCCCGTCGGCTGCTCCAGATCCGCCATGACCCGCAGAAACGTTGTCTTTCCGCACCCGGATGGCCCGATGAAGGATACGAAATCCCCCTGCTCGATCTCGAGGTTCACACCTTTGAGCGCATGGACAGGTCCATCGTTCGTCCGGAACGTCAGATCCAGATCGCGGGCGCTGATCACGCTCTTCTTCTCAGTCACGGCTCGATTCCTTTTATCCCCGAATTTCGATCAGATGCCGGCGGGGATGTTCAGCGGATCACGCTTGATCATCTTGGGAGAGTTCAGCTCTTTCCACTTGCTCAGCGCGACGTTGGGCGCGGCAAAGGCGGGGCGCGGGATGAACTTGCCCCGGCCCGGCTGCGGCTGGCTGTTCTGCCCCCACGCCCAGATCACTTCGCCGCGGCTCAGGGTGAACCGGCTCTGCGCCGTCACCTCGAACCCTTCGAAGACGTTGTAATCGAGAACCGAGTGATGGTTCGCGGGGCTGATGGTCTTGGTGATCTTCGGATCCCAGACCACGATATCCGCATCCGCCCCTTCGACGATCGCCCCCTTGCGCGGATAGATATTGAGAATCTTCGCGACATTGGTCGAGGTCGCGGCGACGAATTCGTTCGGCGTCAACCGCCCGGTTTCGACCCCTTCGGTCCAGAGCACGGACAGGCGCTCCTCCAGCCCGTTCGACCCGTTCGGGATGATCCGGAAATCATCCTTGCCGGCGCGCTTCTGCTCCGTCGAGAAAGCGGCGTGATCGGTTGCAACCACCTGCAACGACCCGGCCTGCAAACCGGCCCAGAGGCTGTCCTGATGGTCTTTCGACCGGAATGGCGGCGACATCACGCGCCGCGCGGCATGATCCCAATCCTTGTTGAAATACTCGGATTCGTCGAGCGTGAGGAACTGGATCAGCGGCTCACCGTAGACGCGCATTCCCTTCTGGCGCGCGCGCCGGATCGCTTCATGGGTCTGCTCGCAGGAGACGTGGACGATATAGAGCGGCACGCCCGCGGTATCGGCGATCGTGATCGCGCGGTTCGCAGCCTCGCCTTCCAGTTCGGGCGGGCGCGAAAACGCGTGGCCTTCGGGGCCGGTGATCCCCTGATCGAAATACTTCTGCTGAAGCTCCGCCACCAGATCGCCGTTCTCGGCGTGGACCATCGGCAGAGCCCCCAATTCGGCACAGCGCTTGAAAGAGGCGAACATCTCGTCGTCCTCGATCATCAGCGCGCCCTTGTAGGCCATGAAGTGCTTGAAGGAGTTCACGCCCATCTCGACGGCGTCCTTCATTTCGTCAAAGACGTTCTCGTTCCAGCCGGTGATCGCCATGTGATAGCCGACGTCAGAACAGATTTGCGGCGCGCTCTTGCGGTGCCATTCGTTGATCGCATTCTTGATGCTGCCGTCGGCGCCCGGCAGACAGAAATCGACGATCATCGTGGTCCCGCCGCAGGCAGCGGCCCATGTGCCGCTCTCGAATGTTTCGGCGGCAGTGGTGCCCATGAAAGGCATTTCGAGATGCGTATGCGGGTCGATCCCGCCCGGGATCACATAGGCGCCCTCGGCATCGATGTATTCGTCGCCAGACAGGTCCTCGCCGATGCGGGCGATCTTCTCGCCCTCAATCAGAACGTCCGCTTTCCACGTCCGGTCTGCCGTGACGACCGTGCCGCCCTTGATGACTTTGCTCATGTTATGTCTCCCAGTCGGGCCCTTTGACGGGCTGTCTTACTCTTCTGGCCGCATGCGCTGCGGGGGCCGGGGCTGGCCCCCGGCCAAAGGCCTGCTGACCGGCGTGCGGTCGTCAGCCGACGATCTCTGCCGTCTCCACCACAGCATGCATCAACACATCCGCGCCCGCCATGGCCCATTCCTTGGTAATCTCTTCCGCTTCGTTGTGGCTCAGCCCGCCCACGCAGGGGCACATCACCATCGCCGTCGGCGCGACACGGTTGATCCAGCAGGCATCGTGGCCCGCGCCGGAGATGAGGTTCATGTGGCTGTACCCCAGCCGCTCTGCCGCGTTGCGCACGGCCGTTACGCAGCCTTCGTCGAATGCCACCGGCTCAAAACCGCCAACCTTCTCGAATTCGACCTCAAGCTCCATGTCGTCGGCGATTTTCTGGCCCTCGACCCGCAGGCGCGCTTCCATATCTTCGATCACGCTCAGGTCGGGCGACCGGAAGTCGACAGTGAAAACGGCCTTGCCGGGGATCACGTTGCGCGAATTCGGAAAGACCTCGATATGGCCCGCCGCCCCGACGGCGTGGGGTTCGTGCGACCACGCGATCTCCTCCACCTTTTCGAGGATACGCGCCATGCCAAGGCCCGCGTTGCGGCGCATCGGCATGGGGGTCGACCCTGTATGCGCGTCCTTGCCCGTTACGGTGACCTGCGTCCATGACAGACCCTGACCGTGGGTGACCACGCCGATATCCTTGCCCTCGGTCTCCAGAATGGGGCCCTGCTCGATATGCAGCTCGAAGAACGCGTGCATCTTGCGCGCGCCGACTTCTTCCTCGCCCTGCCAGCCGATCCGCTTGAGCTCATCCCCGAAGGTCTTGCCCGCCGCATCGGTCTTGGCATAGGCCCAGTCCTGCGTGTGGATGCCTGCAAAAACACCCGACGACAGCATCGCAGGTGCAAATCGCGTGCCCTCTTCGTTGGTGAAATTCGTCACCACGATAGGATGCTTTGTCCTGATGTTCAGATCATTGAGCGTGCGCAATATCTCGAGCCCGCCAAGAACCCCCAGAATACCGTCGTATTTGCCGCCCGTGGGCTGCGTATCCAGATGCGATCCGACGTAGACCGGCAAGGCATCCGGGTCGGTGCCGTCGCGCTGCGCGAACATATTGCCCATCTGGTCCAGACCCATGGTGCACCCTGCGTCCTCACACCATTTCTGGAACAGCGCACGGCCTTCGGCGTCTTCATCCGTGAGGGTCTGGCGGTTGTTTCCACCGGCCACGCCGGGGCCGATCTTGGCCATCTCCATCAAGCTGTCCCACAAACGGTCTGGGTTGATCTTGAGGTTTTCTCCGGGCGCTGGCATCGGCTGGCTCCTGTGTTATAGATTGATCAGGAAGTGGCGATCAAATTTTTACCATTTGGTAAATCCACGATTGCGACTCCCCCGGTTCCTGTCAAGAACTGCTTCGAAAACTTGTGTCAGCGGTTCGGCATTCTGCCCAAATTCGCAGCACTCCAGCCAAGTGTCCTCGATGCCCGATCCCAAGACCAAAAAGCCCAGCCGCATCCAGATGCGCAACCGCCGTCTGATCCTTGATGCCGCGCTGGTGGTCTTTTCGCGCGACGGCTACGGCGGGGCGACGCTCGACGCTATTGCGGCCGGGGCCGGGCTGAGCAAACCGAATGTCCTCTATTACTTCGAGGGCAAGACGGAAATCTACGTCACCCTGCTGAGCCAACTTGTCGAAACATGGCTGGATCCGCTGATCGAGCTCGATCCCGAAGGCGATCCGGTGGAGGAGCTGCTGGATTACGTGCGCCGCAAGCTCGATATGTCCTCAGACATGCCTGCCGAAAGCAAGCTTTTTGCGGGCGAGATCCTGCAAGGCGCGCCGCAGATCCGGCAGCATCTGGCGAATGATCTCAAACCCCTGTTCGAAGAAAAATGCGCCGCGATCCAGGCGTGGATCGATCAGGGGCGGCTGGCGCCGGTCGATCCCGCGCATCTGATCTTTTCGATCTGGGCAACGACGCAACACTATGCAGACTTCGACACCCAGATTTCCGTCCTGCTGGACCGCGAGGATCCTTTCGACCGTGCCCGCGCACATCTGGAGCAGATGTACCGTAAACTGCTGACGCCCTGATGCCGCGCCAGCCGGTTCCGGCAGCGCTGGCGGGTGTTAACTCCGCGTTCAATGTTTCTGAATTAGGCTCACGTCAGGTGGCGGGCTCTCTTTTCGAAGGAAGGAAGCACCATGGCATCACTCTATCTTTCCGGCGTCGCGGCGGTGCCTCTGTCGGCCCCGGCAAGCAGCGGTATGGAAAAGCCCGCGCGCGCAACGGAACTGCCGCCAGCCGAGGCCGTGTCCGGCGCGGCGGCCTCTTCCGGCAGCAACGGCGATACCGCATCGGGGGATCATGCGGACCGCGGACGGGACCGTTTCCAGCAAGAGGCGGCTGCGCTTTTGCGACGCGGACTTCCTGTTCCCAGCCGTGCAGCACCTTCATCGGTGATCACAGCACAAGCCCAGCAGGACCCTTTCGAGGGACTAAACCCCTTTGAACCTCTGGCGCTGCCGGATCCACTTCCGACAGCGCCGATACTCAAACATTTTTCCGGATCGCAGGGCTGATTACTCCGCCGCGGTTGCGGCGGGATTGTTCGGGTGGGTGGTCCAGTTCGCATAGTCCGGCTCGACAACCTTGCCGGTGCGGGGATCGGTCTGGCCTGCCGCCATCGGGACCATGGTGATGCAATTCTCGATCGGGCACACCTCGACACACAGGTTGCAGGCCACGCATTCTTCGTCGATCACACTGAAGGTGCGGTCGTCGGACATTGCGATCGCCTGATGCGACGTGTCCTCGCACGCGGCGTAGCAACGGCCGCATTTGATGCAATCGTCCTGGCTGATCGACGCTTTGGAGATGTAGTTGAGGTTCAAATACTGCCAGTCGGTTGTGTTCGGCACCGCAGCGCCCATGAAATCCTTGATCGAGGTGTGGCCTTTCTCGTCCATCCACTCGCTCAGACCGCTGATCATTTCCTGCACGACCTTGAAGCCATAGGTCATTGCCGCCGTACAGACCTGCACGTTGCCACAGCCCATGGTGATATATTCCGCCGCATCGCGCCATGTGGTGACACCGCCGATACCGCTGATCGGCATTCCCGCCGTCGCGGGGGCGCGGGCGATCTCGCTGACCATGCTCAGCGCGATCGGCTTCACAGCCGGACCGCAATAGCCGCCGTGCGTGCCCTTGCCGTCGATGCTGGGATGCGGGCTCATGGTGTCGAGGTCGACCGAAACGATGGAATTGATCGTGTTGATCAGGCTCACGGCATCCGCCCCGCCGCGTTTGGCCGCTTCGGCAGGTTTGCGGATATCGGTGATATTCGGCGTGAGCTTCACGATGACCGGCTTCGAGTAGTACTGCTTGCACCAGCGCGTGACCATTTCGATGTATTCCGGCACCTGCCCGACAGCAGCGCCCATACCGCGCTCGGACATCCCGTGCGGACAGCCGAAGTTCAACTCGATCCCGTCCGCGCCGGTGGCTTCAACCTTGGGAAGGATGGCTTTCCATTCTTCCTCTTCGCAGGGGACCATGATGGATACGATCATCGCGCGGTCGGGATAGTCTTTCTTGACGCGGGTGATTTCATCGAGGTTGGTTTGCAGATCGCGGTCGGTGATCAGCTCGATGTTGTTGAGGCCCAGCACCCGCCGGTCCGCCCCGTGGATCACGCCGTAACGCGGACCGTTGACGTTGACCACCGGCGGGCCTTCGGAGCCGAGCGTTTTCCAAACCACCCCGCCCCAGCCAGCCTCGAACGCGCGGCGCACATTGTATTCCTTGTCCGTTGGCGGCGCCGAGGCCAGCCAGAACGGATTGGGCGATTTAATCCCCAGAAAGTCAGTTGTCAGATCAGCCATGTCAGCTCTCCCTTCGTGAAGCGGTGCGCGTTCAGACGCCCTTTTGGTGGGTCGGGCAGAAGTACGACGTACGCCCGCCCACTGTTTTCTTTTCGATACTGCCATCGCAGCGGGTGCAGGCATCGCCGGCCTCGCGGTGATGGATCAGCCAGTCGTCCGGCAGCCTGGAATAGTCGGCGCCGGTATCCACGACCGCCTGTAGTATCTCTTGCGAGGCGCGGTGCATCCGGGCCACGCGGTCAGCCGCCAGATCGCAGGCGCGGGCCTCGGGATCGACACCGGTGCGGTAGAGCGTCTCGTCCGCCCAGAGGTTGCCGATGCCCGCAATCTTCTTCTGGCTCAGAAGCGCAGATTTTACAGCACCACGGGTCCCGCCGACATTTTGCGCAAAAGCGTTGTCCCCGATCAGGAGCGCATCGGGGCCCAGCCCCTTTTGCGCAATGAAATCATCGACATCCTCGATCACTTCGATATGGCCGAACTTGCGCGGATCGCGGAAGTGCAGCGTATTGCCGCCCTCGAAAACCAAGCTGAACCGGATGAAGTCCGGCAGATCGCTTTGTCCATGGGTCACCCGGATCGACCCCGCCATCCCCAGATGGATATGCAGCCATGGCCCCTCCACCGATCCCACGAAAATGTATTTCCCGTGACGGTGGGTGCGGGTGAACTGCGTTCCGATCAGACGCGCCTGCGCCTCCTCGTCCGGCAGGTCCATGTGAGAGACCTCTCCAAGGGTGATGCGTTCGATCGTGCGGTGCAGCGCGCCATCCTCAATCCGCTGGCGCGCGGCTTCCGCTTCGGGAAGCTCAGGCATTGCCGCCCGTCAGTGCGGCGTGGATGTCCATTGCCGCGTCGCGCCCTTCCGCCACCGCCGTGACTGTCAGATCGTCGCCGCCGCTGGCGCAATCGCCCCCGGCCCAGACACCCGCAACCGAGGTGCGGCCGCTGCTGTCGACCCTGATCTTCTTGCCGGCCAGTTCCGGCAGCCCCACCCCTTCGAGAGTCTGGCCGATGGCCTTGAACACCTGATCCGCAGCCAATGTCAGGGTCTGTCCGGTAGGCGTCATGTCGTCGTTGACATATTCGAACTCGATCTCGCGCACCGCGCCATTGCCGATCACTTTCATCGGCACCGCATGGGTGACGATGCGCACGCCTTTCGAGGCGGCGAGGTCCTGCTCGAAGGGGCTTGCGTTCATCCGCTCGCGCCCGCGCCGGTAGACCAGCGTGACGTTGAGCGCGCCCAGAAGCTTGGCCTGAACCGCCGCGTCCACTGCTGTCATCCCGCCGCCGATCACCACCACGTCACGCCCGACCGGCACCTTTGCCAGATCGCCGGCCTGCCGCAGGTCGGCGATGAAATCGACCGCGTCCGATACACCCGCCTTGTCGTCGCCCTCGGCACCCAGACCGTTCACACCGCCCAATCCCATCCCGAGGAAGACGGCGTCGAAATCGTCTTTCAACTCTTCGAGCGTCACTTCGCGGCCCAGCGCCATATCGTGTTTCAACGTGATCCCGCCGATTTTCAACAGCCAGTCCACTTCGGCCTGCGCGAATCCTTCGGGCGTCTTGTAAGCGGCGATGCCGTATTCGTTCAGCCCGCCCGGTTTCGGCCTCGCATCGAAGACGGTCACCTCATGGCCGAGCATCGCAAGCCGGTGCGCGGCACTCAGCCCCGCCGGACCGGCACCGACAACCGCAACCGTCTTGCCCGTTGCGGCAGCGCGGGTGAAAGGATGCACGCCCTGCGCCTGCAGATGGTCTGTCGCATACCGCTGAAGCTGGCCGATCAGAACCGGCTTGCCTTCGGCCTCTTCACGCACACAGGCCTGTTCGCACAGTTGCTCTGTCGGACAGACACGGGCGCACATGCCGCCCATGATGTTCTGGCTCAGAATGGTCTTGGCCGCCGCGTCGGGCGTACCTGTCGCGATCTGGCGGATGAAAAGCGGGATATCGATGTCCGTGGGGCAGGCCGTGATACAGGGCGCGTCGTGACAGAAATAACACCGGTCCGCCGCGACTGCCGCTTCATGCGCGTCGAGCGGGGGGTGGAGATCCGAAAAATGGCTCTCGTAGGCATCGGCGTTCAGCCTGCCTGCCTGTATGCCCGGCTCAAAAACCTTCTCCGCCATGTGCCACTCCTATACCTGTCACGCTTGGGTTGAGAAAACGCTGGCACAGGTCTATTTTTTTATCAACTGGTAAAATTTAGAGGGGTCACGAATTTCTCGCACGACCCGGAAGCTGCCGTTATTTTGAGCAGCACTCAGCCGCCGGCGTTTTCCTCCGCCCTTGCCACAAGCTCCAGCACCATGGGTCCGACAGCGTCGACAATGCGCGCGACACCTTCGCTGTTGGGGTGAATGCCATCGGCCTGAAAGAACTCGCGCCGCCGAGCGGGATCGGCGGGCATGCCGCTGTCGCTGAGACCGGCAAAAAAGCTGTCGAGCAGCAGGGTGTCGTACTGTGCAGCAAGCGCCGGATAGATCGCGTCGAAGGCCGCCTTGTAGTCGGCTCCGAAATTTCCCGGCGCCTGCATTCCGATCAGCAAGACTTCCACATCGGCCTGCTGCGCCGCCTCCAGCACACCTGCAAGGTTTTGCCGGGCATCCTCCGGCGGCAGGCCGCGCAACAGATCGTTGCCGCCCAGCGCCACAATCATCGCATCGACCTCGGGTGTCAGCGTCCAGCCCACGCGCGAAAGCCCCCCGGCCGTGGTATCACCGGACACACCGGCGTTGATCAACGCGACATCGGCCCCCTCGGCGGCGAGCCACCTGTCCAGTTGCGCGACGAATCCGTCCTCCGGCGGCAGGCCGTAGCCCTGCGTCAGACTGTCGCCCAGAGCGGCGATCGTCACAGTGTCGGCCTGCGCCCAGAGCGGCAGACCGGTCAGTGCCAGCGTCGAAAAGGCCAGTATAACCTTGCGCATCCGTTCAATCCCTCCATATCGCAACAGGACAGCGACAGAGGCCAGCCCATGAGCGATCCGATCTTCTCCCTAACAGATGCGTCCCTGCGGCTCGATGGCAATGCCGGGCCGGTCGATATCCTGCACGGCATTTCCCTGACCGTCGCAGCCGGAGAGAGCGTCGGGCTGATCGGGCCGTCGGGATCCGGCAAGTCGTCCTTGCTGATGGTGATGGGCGGTCTGGAACAGGCGACCGGCGGGCAGGTGGTATCGATGGGCCATGACCTGACGGCGATGGACGAGGACGCGCTGGCGCGGTTCCGGCGCGACCGCATGGGCATCGTTTTCCAGTCGTTCCACCTGATCCCCACGATGACCGCGCTGGAGAATGTGGCCACGCCGCTGGAGCTGGCAGGACACCGCGACGCATTCGACCGCGCCGCGGCCGCATTGGCAGATGTCGGTCTGGCGCAGCGCGCCGGTCATTACCCGTCGCAATTGTCGGGGGGTGAACAGCAACGTGTCGCTCTCGCCCGTGCCACCGCCACCCGTCCGAAGATCCTGCTTGCGGATGAGCCTACGGGGAACCTCGACAGCGCGACGGGGGCCACGATCATGGACCTGCTCTTTGATCTGCGCGACCGGCACGGGGCCACCTTGATCCTCGTAACCCACGATGCTGCTCTGGCAGAGCGGTGTGACCGTATCGTCAGCCTGCGCGACGGGCGTCTGGCATGAGCCTTGCACAGGCCGCACGAATGGCACGGCGCGAGCTGCGCGGCGGGTTGCGTGGCTTCCGGCTGTTTCTGGCGTGTCTGGCGCTGGGTGTCGCGGCGATTGCCGCGGTGGGATCCGTGCGCGCGGCAATCGAGGCCGGGCTTGCCCGCGAAGGCGCGGCCCTGCTCGGAGGCGATGCCGAGCTTGAGCTGACCTACCGTTTTGCCACGGTCGAAGAGCGTGCGTGGATGGAGGCCCAGGCGCTGTCGGTCTCCGAAATCGCCGAGTTCCGCTCCATGGCCGTGGTCGGAGAAGACCGCGCGCTGACGCAGGTGAAAGCGGTCGACGCGCTCTATCCGCTGGTGGGGGCCGTCCGGCTGAGGCCCCAGATGCCGCTTGCGCAGGCGCTGTCGGTTCAGGACGGCCTGCCCGGTGCTGTCATGGAGCGGGCGCTCATCGACCGCCTTGGCCTGCGGCCCGGGGACATCTTCGCTCTGGGCACCCAATCCTACCGCCTGTCCGCCGAAATCACCCGCGAGCCCGACAGTGCTGCGGCGGGCTTTGCGCTGGGGCCGCGCACGCTGGTGACACGCGACAGCCTTGGCCAGTCGGGATTGCTGGCGCCCGGCACCCTTTATAACAGCAAATACCGGCTGGACCTGCCTGCGGGCACGGACATAGACACCGTCGAAGCGGCAGCAACCGAGGCTTTCACAGACACCGGGATGCGCTGGCGCGATGCGCGCAACGGCGCGCCCGGCGTGGCACGCTTTGTCGAGCGGCTGAGCGCGTTTCTCATCCTCGTCGGTCTGTCCGGTCTGGCGGTGGGCGGCGTCGGTGTCTCGGCGGCGGTGCGCAGCTACCTGTCGCGCAAGACCGAAGTCATCGCTACGCTGCGGGCGCTCGGCGCGGACCGCGCCACGATCTTCCAGACCTATTTCATCCAGATCGGGGTCCTGTCGCTGGCAGGCGTCGCCATCGGCCTGATCCTCGGTGGCGGCGTCCCGCTGCTGCTTGCCCCGCTGATCGAGGCACGTCTTCCGGTGCCCGCCTCCTTCGGGCTCTATCCTGCCCCGCTCACCGAGGCCGCGATCTATGGCCTGTTGACCGCGTTCATCTTCACCCTGTGGCCCCTCGCCCGGACCGATGAGATCCGCGCTGCGACGCTGTTCCGCGACGCCTGGGCCGGGGCCGCGCGGCTGCCCCGCTGGCCCTACGTCCTGGCCACGGCCGCTTCGATCTGCACGCTCGTCGCGCTGGCGGGATGGTTCAACGGCAGCTGGTGGCTGACACTCTGGACGCTGGGCGGCATCGCCGGCGCCCTTGTGCTGCTGGTCATCGCCGCGGCGGGCATTCGCGCGCTTGCACGCATCGCGGCCCCGCGCCTGCGGGGATATCCGCGGCTGCGCTGGTCCATGGCCGCCATCGGAGGCCCCGGCGAAGGCGCGGGCGCGGTCGTGCTGTCGCTCGGGCTGGGCTTGTCGGTTCTTGCGGCGGTGGGACAGATCGACGGCAACCTGCGGCAGGCCATCGCGGGCAACCTGCCGGATGTAGCCCCGAGCTATTTCTTCGTCGACATCCAGCGCGACCAGATGCCCGGATACACGGAGCGGCTGGAAAACGACCCTGCCGTCAGCCGCATCCAAAGCGCACCGATGCTGCGCGGCGTGATCACCCGGATCAACGGACGTCCGGCGCGCGAGGTCGCGGGCGAGCATTGGGTGCTGCGCGGCGACCGCGGCGTTACCTACGCCGACCGGCCCGACGCCGACGCCGTCATTACCGCCGGGTCGTGGTGGCCGGAGGGCTATCAAGGCCCGCCGCAGATCAGCTTTGCCGCCGAGGAAGCCGAAGAGATGGGCCTGTCGCTGGGGGATACATTGACCGTCAACATATTGGGTCGCGATATCACCGGCGAAATCACCAGTTTTCAGGAAGTCGACTACTCCACCGCCAGCATCGGCTTCATCATCACGATGCCGCCTTCGGCGCTGGCCGGTGCGCCGCACACATTCATCTCGACCGTCTACGCCGAGCCGCAGGCCGAGGCTGCGATCCTGCGGGATCTGGCCAGCCGCTATCCCAACATCACCGCGATCCGCGTCAAAGACGCGATCGACCGCGTTGCGGATGTGCTGGCGGGGCTTGCGGCGGCCACCTCCTACGGGGCGGCGGCGACGCTGTTGACCGGCTTTCTGGTCCTGATCGGTGCCGCTGCCGCCGGCGCCGAGGCCCGCACCTTCGAGGCGGCACTGCTCAAGACGATGGGGGCATCGCGTCGCATGATCGCAGCGAGCTTCATCCTGCGCGCGGCGCTTCTGGGGCTGGCCGCCGGAGCGGTCGCGCTGCTTGCCGGTGTGCTGGGCGGCTGGGCTGTCAGCACCTTCGTGATGGAGACCGAATTCAGCGTGATCTGGCCGTCGGCGCTGTCGATCGTTGCGGGTGGCATCATCGTAACCGTGCTGGCCGGTCTCGGTTTTGCGCGCCGCGCGCTGAACGCCCGCCCCGCCCGTGTCTTGCGGGCCCGCGAATAGAGCGCGCGCGCCTTGCACCCACCCCGTCACCGCCCCCATATGGTGCAAAAGAAGGAAGCCTGAACCATGTCCGACGCATCCACCACCGAACCATCCGTTCCCGCGAAACTGCCGCCGGCGCTCAGCCCCGCGCAGCAGCGCAACATCATCAACGTCGTGCGCCGCACCGCGCGGGCCGAGATTCTGCCGCGTTTCCGCAGATTGTCCGGCAGCGAAATCCGCAGCAAAAGCTCTACCAGCGATCTGGTTACCGATGCGGACACCCGCGCCGAGGCGATGATCGCCCGCGCGCTGCAAATCGCGTTTCCCCACGCGCAGGTGATCGGTGAAGAGGCCACAGCCGAGACGCCAAAGCTGCTCGATACCATCGCCGACGCCCCGCTGGCCTTCATCATTGATCCCGTCGACGGGACCTGGAATTTCGCCCACGGCCTGCCCTTGTTCGGGGTGATCGTGGCCGCGACACGCTTCGGTGTGCCGGTCTTCGGGCTGATTTACGATCCTGTGGCGGATGACTGGGCCATCGCCGACGAAGACAGCGCGCCGCAGTTGCAGCGCCCCATCGGCCCCGCCCGCACGCTGCGCGCGTCAGCCGCGAAACCGCTCGAAGAGATGACAGGCAGTGTGCCGCTGCATCTGTTCCCCAAGGACAAGCAGGCGCAGATCGCGGCCACCTTCCCCCAGTTCGCGCGGATCGCCAGCTACAGGTGTTCGGCCGTGGAATACCGGATGCTCGCGCAGGGGCATCTGGATTTCAGCCTGACCGCGCTGCTGCACCCGTGGGACCACGCGGCGGGCGCTCTCGTCGCCGCGCGTGCTGGCGCGCATGTGCGCATGCTCGACGGCAGCGATTATACCGCCGCACGGACCACCGGCAATCTGCTGATCGCGCCGGATAAGGCCACATGGGGCAAGCTGAAGAAGCTCTTCGACTTCCTTCTCGACGCCTGAGCGCGCCTAGCGGATGAATTTCTGGTAGGTCGCCTCTTCCATCAGCGCGTCGTAGTCGGAGGGGTCGTCCAGCGTCATCTTGAACAGCCACGCGTCGCCCTGCGGGTCATCGGTGATGACCTCGGGCGCGTCGATAAGGCGTGTGTTGACCTCGACGATCTCGCCGTCGAGCGGCGCGAGGATGTCGACAGCGTCCTCGCTGCCCTCGATCACGACGACGGGATCATCGGCTGAAACGACATCGCCCTCCTCGGGCAATTCGACGAACTTCGCCTCGCCCAACTCGGCGGCCGCGAAGCTGGTGATGCCGACGCTGATCTCGTCCTCGCCCTCTTCGATACGCAGCCACAGGTGCTCTTCGGTGAATTTCATGGCGCAGCTCCTCGTGATTTATTGCGGGCAAGACTAGCATTTTGACAAGCCATCGCCAGAGGGGTAGGGCGAAGAAAATGGATCAATCAGGACGCGGCAACATGCATCCCTATTTCTTCGGTTACGGCAGCCTCGTAAATCGCGACAGTCACAGCTACCAGGGCGCCGAGCGTGCCCAGCTTGCGGGCTGGCGCCGCCGGTGGGTGCGCACCAAAGGGCGCGAACTGGCGTTTCTGAGCGTCGTGCCCGACGGTGCAACGATCATCGACGGGTTGATCGCAGAAGTCCCCGGCGACGACTGGGCGGCGCTGGATGCCCGCGAACACGGATACGACCGCCTGCCCTCCGGCAACGCGGTGCGCCACGGGCTGCGTGCATCGCCGCAGGTGTCGCATTACAGCGTGCCGGAACATTCGTGGGTCGAAGACGGCGACCACGCGGTCCTGCTCAGCTATCTCGATGTGGTCGTGCAGGGATTTCTGCGCGAATACGGCAGCGAGGGCGTCACGCGGTTTTTCGCGACGACCGATGGCTGGGAGACCCCGATCCTGAACGATCGCGCTGATCCGCAATACCCCCGTGCAATGAAGCTGTCAGCGCAGGAAACCGCCCTCGTAGACCAGCATCTTGCCGACAACGGCGCCTTCATTCGGGCCGCCTGACCCGAGCGACCGGTAGCAGAGACGCAAAAGGGGCCCGCAGGCCCCTTTCATCTACCGCCTGACTAGGCCAGATCGCGCGCCTTCACGACCCGCAAGAGCGGCATCAGCTGGCCCATCTCGGGACCGTGCTGCATCCCCGTCAATGCCTTGCGCAGCGGCATGAACAGGCCCTTGCCCTTGCGGCCTGTCTTTTCCTTCACTGCCGCGGTCCAGTCGCCCCAAGTGTTATCGTCGAACTCCCCTTCGGGCAGCAGCGACATCGCCTCGATCACGAAGTCGCGGTCCTCATCATCGACCTCGGGTTCGGCCCCTTCGGTGATCAGCGTCCACCAGCCCTGCAGGTCGTGCAGCGTCGTGATGTTCTCGCGGGTGACGGCCCAGAAGCGCTCCACCTCGGCCTCCGGCACGCCCAGCGCACGGATATCCTCGGCGACGGCGCTTGCCGGCAGCGTTTGCAAATACCGCGCCGTGAGCGGCTTGAGATCTTCAGCGTCGAACTTGGTCGGCGCGGACCCGAACCGCGAAATATCGAAGCCGTCGATCAGCTCCTGCATCTCCACGCGCAGCTCGACGGGGTCGCTGGAGCCCAGCCGCGACATCAGGCTCAGCAACGCCTGTGGTGCAATGCCCTGCTCGCGCAGGTCCTTCAGCGCCAGAGTTCCCAGACGCTTCGACAGCGCGCCACCCTGCGGATCGGTCAACAGCGAATGGTGCGCGAAGGCAGGTGGCGTGCCGCCCAGTGCTTGCATGATCTGGATCTGGGTGCCGGTGTTGGTCACATGGTCCGATCCCCGCACCACATGGGTCACGCCCATCTCGGTATCATCGACAACGGATGCCAGCGTATAGAGGATCTGGCCATCCGCACGGATCAGTACCGGGTCCGACACCGACGCGCCGTCGATGCTGACCTCGCCCAGAATACCGTCTTCCCAGACCGTGCGCTCCTGCTTGAGCTTGAAGCGCCACGCGCCGCTGCCGCGCTCGGCGCGCAGCTTTTCACGCTCTTCGTCCGAAAGGTTCAGCGCCGCGCGGTCGTAGACAGGAGGCTTGCCCATGTTGAGCTGCTTCTTGCGCTTGAGGTCCAGCTCGGTCGGCGTCTCGAAGGCTTCGTAGAAACGGCCCATCTCGCGCAGCTTGTCGGCCGCTTCATGATATTTCTCGATCCGCTGGGATTGCCGCTCGACGCGGTCCCACTGGATCCCCAGCCATTCGAGATCACGCTTGATACCGTCGACATATTCTTCTTTCGAGCGGTTCTGATCGGTGTCGTCGATCCGCAGGATGAAGGTGCCGCCGTTCTTGCGCGAGATCAGATAGTTCATCAATGCCGTGCGCAAGTTGCCGACGTGGATCCAGCCGGTCGGCGACGGTGCAAAGCGGGTAATGGTTTTGTCAGACATAGATGCCTCCTGTTGGCCGCGTGACTGGCATAGGGACACGGGTTTGTCCAGTTGCCAGCCGCTCTACAGGCAGCGGTCTATCGAAATCATCGGCCCCCGCGAGGCCGGGACATGACCCCCCGCGAACCGCCAGCCGCACCCGCCCCCTGCCGGCGCAAAGACGGAATTTCCACTCACGGATAATTCAACACCCTTGCAGTCGACCGGGGCGCCAACGCGACTACATCCCCTTACGCAACGTAACCGATAGGATGCTCCATGATCAAAACCCCGAAACTGACCCGCCGCGCGGCACTTGCTTCTGCTGCCGCCCTGCCCTTTGCCGGTGCCGCTGTCACCTCCGCCCGCGCCGAAGCCCCGATGATGGAGGCAGGCAGCGCTCCGTTCCAACGGGTGAAGATCGGCCAGTTCGATGTCACCACCCTTCTGGCCGGCAGCCGTGCGGTCGAAGACCCGCAGAGCATTTTCGGCATGAATGTCGAAAAAGAGAGGTTCGAGGAAGTCTCGCAAGCGGCGAACATCCCGACCAATGCCGCGCAATTCTTCTTTACACCCACAGTGGTGAATACCGGATCGGAACTGATCCTGTTCGACACCGGCCTGTCGGGCGCGGGCACGACGGCGGCGCTGCAGGCGGCAGGCTATACCGCCGACCAGATCGACACCGTGGTCATCACGCATATGCACGGCGATCACATTGGCGGCCTGTCGACGGACGGTACGCGCACATTCCCCAACGCGCGCTACGTGACAGGGGCAACAGAATTCGACGCATGGTCACAGACCGATGACGAAGGTTTCGCAACCAAGGTAAAACCGCTCGCCGAAGAGATGACGATGCTCGACGACGGTGGCAGCGTGGCCTCGGGCATCACGGCGATGGCGGCCTTCGGCCATACGCCCGGCCACATGAACTACCTCATCGAAAGCGACGGACAGCAGATCTACCTCGGGGCGGATTTCGCCAACCACTATGTCTGGTCTCTGGCGCATCCGGACTGGGAAGTGCGTTTCGACATGGACAAGGCCGGAGCCGCCGAAACCCGCCGCCGCGTGCTGGGAATGCTCGCGTCCGACAAGACGCCGTTCATCGGATACCACATGCCCTGGCCCGCCATCGGCTATGTCGAGGCGCGCGGCGACAGTTTCGCCTACGCGCCGCATAGCTACCAGCTGCTGCTGTGATCTCTCCCGCGGGGCAGGACATCACCTGCCCCGCGCCCAAAGGGCGAGGAGCGCCCGAAGGGCAGCGAGGAGCCCCGGATTCTAGAGCTTTCCTGCATCTTCAAGCCGGTCCAGACCATAGGTCAGAAATTCCGTGCGGAACGAATGGCCGCCGTCAAAGAGGCAGAGCTCAAGTCTCTCGCCCCCCGCATTTTGCGCAGTCCTGCACCGCAAAGGCCCCTCTACGCTGATTTCAAATCCACCGAAGGCGCCGTGGGCTGCGTAATGCGCCACCGCATCGCTGACCCGTCCCTGTCGTGTCGGTCCGATCGCACGCCCGTCCAATGGGACAGTGCCATCGCCGGTGCCGTGGATATGCACGACACTGGACGCCGGACGGGCGCAAGTCTCCGGCGGTCCCTGCCAGTAGGTGCCGGAAAACGGCACGAAACCGGCAAAAAGAGCGGGGCGCGCGCATGCGAGGTTCCACACCATCATCCCGCCCGCGCTGAAGCCGGTTGCAACCAGCCGGTCGGGGGCGATCCCGAATCGCGCAGTCGCATCCGCAATCACCCGCTCGAAATAGGCAAACTCGGCCGCACCGGTGCTGTCCATCGTCCGTGGCCCGTTCGGCAGATCCCAGCTACCGCCGACACCTTCTGCGGCGATCAAGGCCATGCCACGATCATTCACCATTCGCCGCAGGGACATATTGCGCATCACTCCCGCCGCCGATCCCCTGTAGCCGTGGCTCCAGACCACCGCGCCCACCGGAGGATCTGTCCCTTCGGGCAGGGATATGCGGTAGATCCGCTCGCCGATCCGGCAGTCGCTGTCAGCACCGCAGGCCTGCGCCACACCACCCCAGCCGATCAGAAGCCCGCACAAAACCGCCAACCATCGCATCGCTTTCTCCCGTCCATCGCCAGCAAGAGCGAAGCAGCGCCGCCGTCCGATTGCAATTCACGAAATGGACAGGGCGCACAGGAAAGGGGCCCGGCAGATGCCGGACCCCTCGATCTTCTAGCTCAGTGTCGTGCGGTGATCAGCGGATGACCTGCACGATCACACCGGTTTCCGGATCCAACAGGACGGTCTGGCCGTTGATGTTCACATAGCGGTATTCAGCTTCGGGAAGCTCGTAAGTTGTCACTTCCGAAGGAACGCCCGCGCCGACCGCGACCTCACCGTCGAGGTATACCGTTTCGACAGGGTTGCTTTCGATATAGGTGATGGTTTCAGTGCTGGGCTCGACTGCTGCCGATCCGGCCGCGCCGCCCAGAATACCGCCCGCGATCACGCCACCCACGGGGCCGCCGATGGCGTAAGCCACAAGCGCGCCAATGGTTGCACCCGCCGCGCCGCCTGTACGCTGGTTGTCGGCGGTTTCTGCGGTGTCCTCATAGGTCACGGTCGAGATTTCCACAGTCTGCGGGCGCTCGGGCACCACGATCACCTGCTCGTCCACGCTGACCGCGAGGTAAGGCGCATAGGCCCAGCCCTGCGTGTCGCCGTAGTTGACCTTGCACCAGCTGCCGGACTCGAGACAGCCGTCAAGCGTCGCCGCATCACCGCCGGGGATCACACCCACTACATTGTACTGGGGTCCGGGGCCGCTGCGCACGTTCAGATTGGTCACGGCACTGGCTTCTGTCGCCGTTGCCGCAGTGGCCGTCTGTGCCGCGACTGGGAAAGCCGTGGCAAGCGCGATGGCAGAGATCATTCCAACTTTTACAATTTTCATCGTTACGTCCTCACTGGTTGAAAGGGCCCTCGGAGCGCGATTGTCGCGCCCCAATGCAGGGCCCATCAGGTGAAGGTGTAACGGCGGTGGCAGCCGTCCGTTCCGCGCGATTCCGGCCGCGACAGGGGCGTTGCGCGACATTCCGCCACAGGTGCCGGGAACGGGCGGAAATGCTCCGACGCCCGAAATAGGCGGGAACTTTCCTCAGCTCGGATCGCGCCACCGATTGACGATGGGATAGCGCCGGTCGAGCCAGAAGGCCCCCTTCGTCAACCGTGCACCCGGTGCGGACTGGAACCGTTTGTACTCGGAAATATAGACCAGATGTTCGACCTTCTTGACCGTGTCGCGGTCAAATCCCGCTGCCACCGCATCCGCAACCGACCCCGCATCATCCACAAGAATCTCGAGGATCGCGTCCAGCTCGGGATAGTCCGGCAGGCTGTCACTGTCTTTCTGGTCCTCGCGAAGCTCCGCCGAGGGCGCCTTGGTGATGATATTCTCCGGGATCACGCGCCCTTCGGGGCCCATCATCCAGTCCGCGTGGTTGGCATTGCGCCAGCGGCAGGTCTCGAACACCCGCATCTTGTAGAGATCCTTGATCGGATTGTACCCGCCGGCCATGTCGCCGTAGATCGTCGCATAGCCGACCGCCACTTCCGACTTGTTGCCGGTGGTCAACAACATTTCCCCGAACTTGTTGCTCAGCGCCATCAACAACAGACCCCGCAGGCGCGACTGGATGTTCTCTTCGGTCAGGTCCGGGGCCGTGTCGGCAAACAGCGGCGCGAGCGTGTTGGTGATCGCACCCCGCGCCTCTGCGATCGGCACATAGTCATAGCGCACGCCGAGCGCCTTGGCGCAGTCCTCTGCATCCTTCAGCGATGCGGCCGAGGTGTATTCTGACGGCAACATCACGCAGCGGACGTTTTCGGGGCCGAGCGCATCCACAGCGATGGTCGCAACGAGCGCGGAATCAATCCCGCCCGACATCCCCAGAAGCACTTTCTTGAACCCGGTCTTGGCCATGTAATCGCGCAGCGACTGCACCATCACACGGTAATCCTGCGCGTAGTCGCTCGGCAGCACGGTCTTTTCGCCCTCGACGATGCGCCAGCCGTCCGGCCCGCGTTCCAGATCGACATTCTGGATCACGCTGTCGAACGCGGGCATCTGGAAAGCGAGGCTGCCGCCGGGGTTCAGACCGAAACTCGCCCCGTCGAACACCTGATCATCCTGCCCCCCGACCATGTTGAGGTAGATGAGTGGCAAATCCGTCTCGATCACCCGCGACACCATATGGCTCAGGCGGGTGTCGAACTTGCCGCGATAGTAGGGAGAGCCGTTGGGCACCAGCAGGAACTCCGCCCCCGTCTCGGCAAGCGTTTCGGCCACGTCCTCATGCCACGCGTCTTCGCAGATCGGGCTGCCGATGCGGGTATTGCCGACAGAATACGGCCCGCCCAGCGGACCACTGTCGAAGATACGCACCTCGTCGAATACCGTCTCGTTCGGCAGATGGTGCTTCAGCGTGCGGCTGGCGATCTTTCCGCCCTTCAGGATCAGGTAGGCGTTGAACAGCTCCGCCCCCTCGGCCCAGGGCGCACCGATGGCCAACGCGGGTCCGTCGGCGCAATCCGCGGCCAGCGCCTCGATATGGGTCATCACGTCCAGCTGGAAGGCGCGGCGCATGACCAGATCCTGCGCGTTATAGCCGGTGATGAACATCTCGGGCAGCGCCACCAGATCGGCACCGGCCTCGCGCCCGGCGCGCCACGCCTCGCGCGCAAGCTCCGCATTGCCGGCCAGATCGCCGACAGTGGGGTTCAACTGGCCCAGTGTGATGCGGAAACGATCGGTCATTGCGATCCCCCAAAGGTGGTTTCCCGCTGATGTAGCAGATCATTGCCCAAGGGGAACCCCGCAGGGGCCTGTTGCGGCCAAAAGGCCGTTGCCCCCTGCCCGCCTGCCCCTTAGGCTGCACCTGATCCAACAGATGCTCTTTTGCGCAACACCGACAGGACCGTTATGATCTCTCGCCCGCTTGCCCTCGCCCTTGCCTTCCCCCTGTGTCTCGCCGCGCCTGCGCTGGCGCAGAACACGCAGGTGCTGAGCAAGCAGTACGACGACGGCGGTGTCTATGAAGGCACGTTCAAGGACGGGCTTCAGCACGGAACCGGCACCTACACGCTGCCGAACGGGTATGAATATGCGGGCCAGTGGGTCGATGGTGAAATCCGCGGCAAGGGTGTCGCACGTTTTCCCAACGGATCCGTCTACGAAGGGGATTTCGCAAAGGGCAAACCCGAGGGCATCGGCAAGATCACGATGTCGGACGGGTCGACCTATGAAGGGGAATGGCAGGCCGGTTCGATCATGGGCCAGGGCGTGGCGATCCACGCCAGTGGCGAGCGGTTCGAGGGCAGCTTTCGCAACGGCAAACGCCACGGCAAAGGCGTTCTGGTGACCCCGGACGGCTATGAATACAGGGGCGACTGGGTCGACGGTGCCGCCACCGGACAGGCCGTCATCAAGGACACGGAAGGCGCGGTTTACGAGGGCACCGTCGTCAACGGCGTCCGTCAGGGTCAGGGCACGCTCACCCATCCCGAGGGCTTCACGATGGAAGGCCAATGGGAAGCCGGGCAGCTGAACGGGCCGGGCAAGATCACTCAGGCCAACGGTGACGTCTACGAGGGCGATTTCGTCGATGGCCGCCGTGAGGGCACCGGCACTTCCACCACCGCCTCGGGCGATGTCTATGTCGGGGCCTATGTCGATGACCAGCGCCACGGGCAGGGCAAGTTTACCGGCGCGGATGGCTATACCTACGAGGGCCAGTGGGTCGAGGGCCGCGCCGAAGGCACAGGGACCGTCTCCTACCCGGACGGGTCCGTCCAGACCGGCGAATTCCGGGACAATCTGGCCGAGGGGACGGGCAAGATCACCTATCCCGACGGATCAACCTACGAAGGCGATTGGCATGCGGGGGTGATCGAAGGTCAGGGCCGCGCGACCTATCCCAACGGGATGGTCTACGAAGGCGGCTTCGTCAACGCACGCAACGAAGGTCAGGGAACGCTGACCTATCCCGATGGCCGCCTTTACGAGGGCGGGTGGAAGGACGGCTTGCGCCACGGCACCGGCACGGCCACCTATCCCGATGGCACGGTCTACACCGGTGAATTCCGCGATGGTCTGCGCCACGGGCAGGGCAAGATCACCATGGCCAATGGTTTCGTCTACGAAGGCGCATGGGAAGACGGCGACATCGAGGGCGAAGGCACCGCGACCTATGCCAACGGCGATGTCTATGTCGGCTCCTTCGTCGACGGCAAACGACAGGGTCAGGGCACCATGCGGTACGCTACCGGTGAAGAAGCATCAGGCGCATGGGAAGACGGCGCACTGACCGAACCGGCAGCTGCCGACGCGGAGGCGGATACCGACGCCGCCGGCGCAAACGACGGGTGACGATCCCGCACCGCTCCCCGCACTCCGAGCAGCGGATCTTTCCGCGCTTCGCCCGCAGCTTCCTCAAACACCTATCCGTCCCATTTGGAGACCCGACATGATAGCCGTCATTTTCGAAGTCGAACCCCAAGCAGAGCACCGCCAGAACTATCTGGATATGGCCGCCGAAATGCGACCGCTGGTGGAGCAGATCGACGGGTTTCTTTCTGTCGAGCGGTTCCAGAGCCTGACCAATCCCGACAAACTTCTTTCGGTGTCGTTCTTCCGCGACGAGGAGGCGCTGGACGAGTGGCGCAAGCTGACCAAACACCGTGGCGCCCAGCGCGCGGGGCGCGGCACATTCTTCCGCGACTATCACCTGCGCATCGCCCACGTCATCCGCGACTACGGGATGTTCGACCGCGCGGAGGCGCCGGAGGACAGCAAGGCACTGCACGGCTGAGACGCAGGCAGGATTGACAAAAGTTAACAAAGGAAGATTATCCGTAAACATATTAACCTTTTGTTAACGGATTAAGCCCTTGAAACACATATCCCTCGCTCTGATTCTTGCATGCCTGTCAGCTGCCGCTCCGCTACAGGCCGCCACAGCGGTCACCACCGTCACTGAAACCGGCGAAACCGCGCATTCCGGCGGCTGCCGAAAATCATCTCCTCCGGGCCAATGCTGCCACGGTGGATCGCAACCGGTGCACTGCCACTGATCCGGCGCCTTTTCTGGGCAAAAGCGGCAAAAAGCGCTAGGCATGGGGCACCCCTGTAGAAAGGATGCCCCATGTCCAAAATTTTCACCACCACACGCGAATTGCGCTTCGGCGATTGCGATATCTCCGGAACGGCGTATTTCCCCTCCTACCTCGATCTGCTCAACGGCGTGAACGAGGAGTTCTGGACCCACATCGGCTTTCCTTGGCACGAAATCATCTGGAAAGAACGCTGGGGCACGCCGACAGTCCACCTGAGCTGCGATTTCTCCGTGCCGTCGCTGTTCGGGCAGACGCTCACCTTTGATCTGCGGGTGGTCAAGGTCGGGCGGTCCTCGGTGACGCTGAAGCATGAGATCAGCTGTGCGGGCGAAAAGAGGTGGAATTCCACGCAGGTTCTGGCGGCCTCCGATCTGGACAAACACACATCGGTACCATGGCCGGACGCGGTCAAGGCGACGCTGGAGGGCTGGCTCGACCCCGACGCGGCATAACAACTTCTTCAGATGTTGGCGCTACCCCTTGCCGGAGGCATTGTAAGAGGAGCGACAGATGGCACGACCTCAACCGGCGCAGGACGGCACGGCACCCTATGATGCGATCCGGCCCACCGTGGCCGGTTTGCTCGACCAGCGTGCCTACAAACACGCGCTGACGTTGCTCCAGCGTACCTACCGGTCCATGCCGCCCGACACGCGACTGCTTGACGATATGGCCACCTGCTACTGGGAACTCGGCGATGCGCAGACGGCCTTGCAACTTGTCGAACTGGCCGCGACTGATGGCGGCGGGGACGCCGCGACATGGGGTCGGCTGGGGGCCATGGCGCTTTCCACGGGCGATCGCGAGCGTGCGCAATCCGCGTTCCGCCGCGCGCTCTCCCTCTCGCCGCGCGATGCGCGGGCGCTGGCAGCGCTCAATCGCGTCGCACCGCTTGCGCGCGACAGCCGTCAAATGGCCCATCTGCGCGATATCGCCAGATCGGCCAAAGCGACCCCCAACGATCGCGCCATCGCCAGCAATACGCTGGGCCTGATCGAACAGGCCGCAGGCAATACCAAGGCAGCCTTTCACCACTTTGCCCGCGCCAAGGCCCATAAACCCGGCCGCTACGACACCACCGCCGCCGACGAGTTCGTCGCCGAACAGCGCGAGCGCTATCATCCCGACCTGTTGCGCCTAACCGCGAAACCACTTCCGCACCGTTTCGTCTTTGTCGTCGGGATGCCGCGTTCGGGCACGACCCTCGTGGAAAGCATCCTGACCCGCCATCCGCAGGTCACGACCATCGGCGAAAGCATCGCCTTGCAAGACTGCATGCGCCTGTGCCGGCACCGCACCGGCCAGAAACGTGGCTGGGACTGGATGGACGCGATCACGCCCGAGCTTGCCAGCACTCTGGCCCAGACGTTTCTCGACCGCTGCGCGCAAAAACATGTCGGAGAGTTTCCGGAGGTGATCGTCGACAAGACACCACTCAACCTTTTCGAGGCAGGCTTTGCTCGTGCAATCCTGCCGGATGCGCGCTTCGTCTTCATGTCGCGTCATCCTCTTGATGTGGGGCTGTCGAATTTCACCACCAATTACGCCGCCCCCCATCCCTTTTCCAAGTCACTGGCCACGATCGGCCACATGACCCGCACGGTGTTCACCTCCGCCGGGGATTACCAGAGCAAGCTGGGGCAAGCGTTCCGCTGGCAGTCCTTCAGGGCTCTCGTGACCTCGCCAGAGACACAGATCCGCGCGATGCTCGACCATCTCGGCCTCGCGTGGGATGACAGGTGTCTTGCCCCGCAGGACAGGACCGGCGCGGTGAACACGGCATCGTTCCTTCAGGTACGCAGCGCCATCAACGACGACGGTCTGGGGAAATGGCACCGCTTCGAGGCCGAGCTTGCACCGCTGGTTCAGGCATTGGGCGGGCAGAAGTGGATCGAAGACTGGGCTGCAAAGGACACCGCCGCAGCGGGCTAGACGATCTTGCCCGCATCCAACCGGTCCAGCACTGCTTGCCCGTCCGCCAGCACGGTCTTGCGCCGGTCTTCGTCCATACGGTCCCAAGTGCTGTACATCTGGCCCATGCGCGGATTGTCAGAAAACCGCTCTCTGTGCCGGTCGAGGAAATGCCAGTAGAGCGTATTGAACGGACAGGCCCCCTCGCCGGTCTTCTTCGAGACGCTGTAATCGCAGCCCTTGCAGTAGTCGGACATCCGGTTGATGTACGACCCCGAGGAAACATAGGGCTTGGAAGCGATGACGCCGCCATCGGCGAACTGGCTCATCCCGACGACATTCGGCGCCTCGACCCATTCATAGGCATCCGCGTAGACTTCCAGATACCACTCGGCAACCTGCTGCGGATTGATCCCCGCAAGCAAGGCGAAGTTGCCGGTCACCATCAATCGCTGGATATGGTGGGCATAGGCATGTTCCTGCGTCTGCGACACGGCGGCCTTCATGCAGGCCATCTTGGTGTCCCCGCCCCAGTACATGTCGGGCAGGTCGCGCGTCTGGTCCAGCCGGTTGCGCGAGGCATAATCCGGCCCCTCCAGAAAATAGATACCCCGCACGTATTCGCGCCAGCCGATGATCTGCCGGATGAAACCCTCGACGGCATTGATCGGCGCATTCCCCTCGTCATAAGCCCGCTCTGCGGCTTTGCAGACTTCCAGCGGCCCCAGCAGGCCGAGGTTGATATAGGCGGACAGGATCGCGTGAAACATGAAGGGTTCGCCGCTCACCATGGCGTCCTGATAATCGCCGAATGTGGGCAGCGAATGCTCTACGAAATGGCCCAGCGCTTTCAGCGCCTCATCGCGTGTGGTCGCGAAAGTAAACGGGCGCAGCGTGCCGAAATGGTCGCCGAATTCTTCCTCGACCAGTGCAAGAACATCTGCGGTCACATTGTCGGGCTCGAAGGTCAGGGGGCCCTTGGGGTCGATGTCACCCGGTGCCGGCTTGCGGTTGTCATGGTCGAAATTCCACTGCCCGCCAGCGGGCTCCTCGCCCTCCATCAAAAGGCCCGTCCGCTTGCGCATTTCGCGGTAGAAATATTCCATCCGCAGCGCCTTGCGGCCCTCGGCCCAATCCTCGAAATCCTGATGCGAGGCCAGAAAGCGGTCGTCGTTGAGGATATGCGTCTTGATCGGCGCGTGGTTGAGCTTGTTGATGAGCCGCCACTCGCCCGGCTCGGTACTGATCACCCCTGCCGCATCGGTTTGCTCGGCGCGTCGCAACAGCTCTCCGACGATGGACCCCGCGTTGTCGGGATCGTCCAGCCGGGTATAGAGAACGCGCCAGCCGTCGTTCTCCAGTGTGGTGGCGAATTTGCGCATCGCGGCAAAGATCAGCGCGATCTTCTTGGGATGGTGCCGCACATAGGTCGCCTCTTCGCGCACCTCGGCCATCACCACAGTATCTTCGGATTTGTCCGCCTTCCTGAGCGCGCTCAAATCCCGCGACAGCTGGTCGCCCAGAACCAGGACCAGCCGGCTCACCAGACCACCCTCTTGCCCGCCCAGTCAAAGAAACCACCGGTGTCCTCGGCCGTCAGACCGTCGAGCACAGCCAGCATATTCTGCGCAGCCTCGTCGGGCGGTACCGACGGATGGCGGCCAAGGTACTTTTCGGTGAACGGCGTCGCGACCGTCCCGGGGTGAAGCGCGACGCAGATCGCCTCGGCGTGGGTGCGCGCAAGCTCGATCGCGGTGGTATGAACGATCTGGTTCGCGGCTGCCTTGGCGGCGCGGTAGCTGGTCCAGCCGCCAATCCGGTTGTCCCCGATCGACCCCACCCGCGCGGTCAGGACGGCCATCACTGATCGCCCCTCGCGCGGCAACAGGCGCTGCGCGTGCCGCAGGATCAGCGCAGGCCCGATGGCATTGACCGCGAACTGGTCGGCCATCGCCCGCGCGGTCACCGCCTTGATTGTCTTTTCCGGCTCCGCCCCGTCAATCTCCAGCGCGCCGGTGGTCACCAGTATTCCGTCGAAAGTGCGCTCCAATGCGCCCAGATGACGATCGACGGATGCCTCGTCGGTCACATCCAGCCCGTCCACCGACCGCGACAGCCCGGTCACCCGGGTGCCACGCGCCTCCAGCGCCTTCGACAGGGCCGAACCGATACCCCCCGACGCTCCAATCACCAAAATCTCTTTCATGCCTGCGCAGATAGATCGCACCCCGCCCGCTTCAACAGGCTTCGCCGTTTCTCCATTTTGCCCCTAAACTCATGTCTGCCTGCCTCTTGGGCAGGCAGACCATAAAAGACTCGTCTTTCCCCTTCCCATCCGCAAACCGCCCGTTATAAATGGCTGCATGTTGACCGCAGCACATATCCCCCCTTTCGCACGCGCCTGCGCGCGTCCGCTGCGCATCCGTCTGCTGCTAAGCCGCCTCTGAGCGTGCCGTCAGGCGCGACCGCTCAGAGGATCCGTGCCGCGCGCCAAAGACTTCAACAGCAGACAAACCGAAAGCCAGACCCATGACAGACAAACCACAGGACCGCGTCTTGATCTTCGACACCACGTTGCGCGATGGCGAACAGTCGCCCGGTGCAACCATGACCCACGGCGAAAAGCTGGAAATCGCCCAGCTTCTCGATGAAATGGGTGTCGACATCATCGAAGCGGGATTTCCGATCGCCTCCGAAGGCGATTTCGCTGCCGTTTCCGAAATCGCTCGCCAGTCGCAAAACGCCGTGATCTGCGGGCTTGCCCGCGCGCAACTGCCCGACATCGACCGCTGCTGGGAGGCTGTGAAACACGCGCGCCGTCCCCGCATCCACACCTTTATCGGCACCTCGCCGCTGCACCGCGCGATCCCGAACCTGACGCAGGATGAAATGGCCGAGCGTATCCACGAGACGGTCAGCCGCGCGCGCAACCTGTGCGACAACGTGCAATGGTCGCCCATGGACGCCACGCGCACGGAACTCGACTACCTCTACCGGGTCGTCGAAATCGCGATCAAGGCGGGGGCGACCACGATCAACATTCCCGATACCGTCGGCTACACCGCGCCGCGCGAAAGCGCCGACCTGATCGCCAAGCTGATCGAGAACGTGCCCGGCGCCGACGAAATCATCTTCGCCACCCATTGCCACAACGATCTGGGCATGGCGACGGCCAACAGCCTTGCCGCCGTCGAAGCGGGCGCGCGGCAGATCGAATGCACGATCAACGGCCTCGGTGAACGCGCCGGCAATACCGCGCTGGAAGAGGTCGTTATGGCCATGAAGGTGCGCAACGACATCATGCCCTTCCAGACCGGCGTCGACAGCACCAAGATCATGAACATCTCGCGCCGTGTGGCCACGGTGTCGGGCTTTGCCGTGCAGTACAACAAGGCCATCGTGGGCAAGAACGCCTTTGCCCATGAATCCGGCATCCACCAGGACGGCATGCTCAAGAATGCCGAAACCTTCGAGATCATGCGCCCCGAGGATGTCGGCCTGACGGAAACCAATATCGTCATGGGCAAGCATTCGGGCCGCGCCGCGCTGCGCTCGAAGCTGGAAAACCTCGGGTACGAACTGGGGGACAACCAGCTCAAGGATGTTTTCGTGCGGTTCAAGGAGCTCGCCGATCGCAAGAAGGAGATCTACGACGAGGATCTCATCGCGCTGATGCGCACCGCGACCGACCCCGAAGCGGACCGGATCAAGCTGAAGTCGATGCATGTAACCTGCGGCACCGACGGCCCGAACGAGGCGCGCATGACCCTGATCGTCGACGGGCAGGAACTCAGCACCGAACAGTCGGGCGACGGTCCCGTGGACGCATCGTTCAAATGCATCAAGGCGCTTGTCGAGCACAGCGCGCGGCTGCAACTCTATCAAGTTGCCGCCGTGACCGAAGGGACGGATGCACAGGCGACCGTATCGGTGCGCATGGAAGAAGAAGGGCGCATCGTGACCGGCCAATCGGCGGACACCGATACCGTGGTCGCCTCGGCCCGCGCCTATATTCACGCGCTGAACCGCCTGCTGGTGCGCCGCAAAAAGGGCGGCACCGACCAGCGCGAAGTCAGCTACAAGGTCGTCAGCTGAGTGCTTTCCACCCGGACAACAAAAGGCCCCGTGAACGATCACGGGGCCTTTTCATTTCCGGCGCTTTCCGGCGCTTTCTGGCGCCTGTCAAAAATCGGTGAGGCCGATGACAGATCCCGTCGCGCCGCTGAAGATATTCGCAACCGACCTGCGCTGTGAGGTCCGGCGGCCCAGTTCGTAGCTGACGCCGAATGTGGCCTGGTCTATCGTATCCGCACCATCGACATCGATCCGGCCCAGGGCCAGCTCGACATTCGCACCCGGCGTGAACTCGTACTGCGCACCGATATTGACCGCCTTACCGCCGAGACCATCAAGATCGAAGGCTCCGAGCGATGCAATCACCGCGAAGCCGTTGCCCAGCTCGTATTTCCCCGCGACCCCGAACAGATCCAGCCCGTCGCTCGAAAGCAGATCGGCCTGAACCGAATACTGGCTCAGATCATAATCGGCGTAGCCTGCAAACAATGTGTCGCCGTCGATTTGAACGATATCGAGCCCAACGGTGCCGCCCTCTGTCACGTCCCACGCGCCGAATACCGAATAGACGGTCTCGTCCAGCTCGGAAGCCTCCCCGATCGAAAGGCCCAGCGTATAGTTCAACACGCTGTACATCGCGTAGACAGAGGTAACGCCGGCATCGTCGCCCAGCAGATCGAATTCAGCGTGGTCAAGACCCAAGGTGATGCCGTTTGCCAGCGTATAGCCGACACCCAGCGTCGCGAAATCCAGATCGATCCCTTCGATGTCCACGCGTCCCAGTTCGCCCGAGAACGTCAGGTTCCCGGTGCGATATTCAGCCGCGCCACCGAAGGTTTTGACATCCGCCGAACCGGCGCTGCCGGCGTCAATATCGTGATACTTTGCAAATGCCGCACCATAGGTAAGTTCCGCAGCAGCGGCCGATGCAGACCCGCAGAGGATCGTTGTGAGAAGAATTTTGCGAAGCATGTCTGGACCTCAATAATTAACAGGTGCTGTTTAACAGCTTGCCCCGGTTATGACGGAGACACGCAAAAGTGGAATAGCTGCCGCGCAGCTATTCCACATCGCGCCAAAGCGTTGCCAGCACGCAACAAGCCGCGCGCCCCACCCGCCGGCGACTAGCGGTACGGGTTCTTCGCCTCGCGGTCATCAGACAGCGACCGCTGCGAGCGTTCAACGATCATCACGCTGGCATCGGCGAGATGTTCGCGCATGATTGCCTTGTCGCCGCGTGCGACGCGCAGCTTGTGCGCCTCCAGCATGACTTCCGCGTGGCTGCTGCCGCGCGGCGGGATGAAGGTGTAGCAGGCCAGTTCGATCAACAGCCCCAGCGGGTCCTTGAAATAGATCGAATGCATGAAGCCGCGGTCCTTGACACCCGAGTTGCCGACGCCGCGGCTTTCCAGCCGCTCCAGCACCTGATCGAACATCGCGCGGTCCACCTCGAACGCGATGTGATGCACACAGCCCGGATCCATCGGCGTGCGGTCATAGACCGGTTTGCGTGCCTCGTTGGTAAAGATCGTGATCAGCCGCCCGTCACCGGGATCGAAATACAGATGCCCCTCGTCGGGATCGTCGAGGTTGGGCTGATCGAACAGAAACGGCATCCCCAGCGTTCCTTCCCAGAAGTCGATACTGGATTGCCGGTCGGCCCCTGTAAGAGTGATGTGATGCACACCGAGTGTCTGGATTTTCTTCATCGTCCCGCCTTTTGTTGATCGCTAATTCCAAGTCTCTGTCCTAGAGTATAGTTCGGTAGCGATAAGATGCCGAGCCTTGACCTCACCCCCCTTTAACCCATGTCTGCATCCCCCTATAAGACGCGCAGCCTGCGCCCTTTCGGGAGTCGCGGGCCAAAGTGTTTTAACGCTCTCACGAGCCATTCAGGATGCAACCGGCTATGTCGATCTTTGGAAATATCCGCGGTCTCTTTTCTTCCGACATTGCAATCGATCTGGGCACAGCTAACACGCTGGTTTACGTGAAAGGCCGCGGTATCATCCTGAGCGAGCCTTCCGTGGTTGCCTACCACGTCAAGGACGGCGTGAAGAAGGTGCTGGCCGTTGGCGAAGACGCCAAGCTGATGCTGGGCCGGACCCCCGGCAGCATCGAGGCGATCCGCCCGATGCGCGAAGGGGTGATCGCCGACTTCGACACGGCCGAAGAAATGATCAAGCACTTCATCCGCAAGGTGCACAAACGGTCGACCTTTTCCAAACCCAAGATCATCGTCTGCGTGCCGCACGGGGCGACCCCGGTGGAAAAACGCGCGATCCGCGAGTCGGTCCTGCGCGCGGGCGCGCGCCGCGCCGGTCTGATCGCCGAACCGATTGCCGCGGCAATCGGTGCAGGCATGCCGATCACCGATCCGACGGGCAACATGGTCGTCGACATCGGCGGCGGGACCACCGAAGTCGCGGTGCTGAGCCTTGGCGATATCGTCTATGCCCGGTCGGTGCGCGTCGGCGGGGACCGGATGGACGAGGCGATCGTCAGCTACCTGCGCCGCCAGCAGAACCTTCTGGTCGGCGAAACGACAGCCGAGCGGATCAAGACATCCATCGGCACCGCGCGGATGCCCGACGACGGGCGCGGCACCTCGATGCAGATCCGCGGGCGCGACCTGCTGAACGGCGTTCCAAAGGAAATCGAAGTGACGCAGGCGCAGATTGCCGAGGCACTGGCCGAACCCGTGCAACAGATCTGCGAAGCGGTGATGACCGCGCTGGAAACCACGCCCCCCGATCTTGCCGCGGATATCGTCGACCGTGGCGTGATGCTGACGGGCGGCGGGGCGCTTCTGGGGGATCTGGACCTCGCCTTGCGCGAACAGACCGGCCTTGCGGTATCCATCGCGGACGAATCCCTCAATTGCGTGGCTCTCGGCACCGGCAAGGCGCTTGAGTACGAGAAGCAGTTGCGCCACGCTATCGACTACGACAGCTGATACCAGACGCGCCGCCGGTCCCGACCGTCTCTGGACCGGTGGCAGGTCGCGAAAACGATCCCGGGCCAGCCCCGGCGGCACGCGGCATTCGGAGACGACGTAGAGCACAATGGCCAGAGACCGCTCGAACGCTCAGGACTACTCGGGACCGCTCAGGCGGTTGCTTCTGGCTGTTCTGGTTCTGCTGCTGGCGGGCATTTTCATCCTGTGGCGCATCGACAGCCCCCGCGTGGAGCGGTTCCGCGCCCAGATCACCGACCAGCTGATGCCCAACCTCGACTGGGCAATGGTGCCGGTGACCGGCACCGTCAACCTGCTGCGCGATTTCCAGAGCTACCAGCGGCTGGCCGAGCAAAACCAGGAACTGCGGTCGGAATTGCGCCGTATGCAGACGTGGAAAGAGGCCGCCCTGCAACTCGAGCAGGAGAACGCCCGCCTGCTCGACCTCAACAAGGTACGGCTGGATCCGCGACTGACCAAGATCACCGGCGTCGTCATGGCCGACAGCGGATCGCCCTACCGGCAGTCCGTGCTGCTGAACGTCGGCGCGCGCGACGGGATCGTCGAAGGCTGGGCCACGATGGACGGGATCGGTCTGGTCGGGCGCATATCCGGTGTGGGCGAAAATACCTCCCGCGTGATCCTTCTGACGGACGCGTCGAGCCGCATTCCGGCGGTGATCCAGCCGTCGGGCCAGCGCGCCATCGTCGCGGGCGATAACACCGGCGCACCGCCGATCGATTTTTTGGAAAACCCCGATCTGGTTCGCCCCGGCGACCGCATCATCAGTTCAGGCGATGGGGGTGTCTTTCCCGCGGATCTGCTGATCGGTCAGGTCGCCGCCGATCCGGGGGGGCGCCTGCGCGTCCGCCTTGCCGCCGATTTCGAGCGTCTGGAGTTTCTCAAGGTGCTGCGCCACCACGGCACCGACCGTGTGTCTGACACGCCTTCCATTATCACGGACAATCTGGACACCGCGCAAACCGCCACCGGCGACACCCCCCCGACCGAGACGGAGTGAAGATGGACGAGATGTCCCCCTTCCGTCTGTGGTTCATGCGTGCGGCATTCGTGGCCCTCGCGCTGGTGCTGATGTTTTTCTACCTTTTGCCGATCGATACGCAGCCCGTCGGTCTGTTCGCGCCCGAACTGTCGCCACCGCTGGCCCAGATCGATCCCGCCGAGGCGCGGCTGCGGGCGCTGCTCGATCAGGGCAAGACCCGGATATTCGTGGCCCCCGACCTGCTGATCTGTTTCGCCTTCGCATGGTCGCTGCGGCGGCCCGAATATGTGCCTGCCGTGTCGCTTGCGCTGGTGTTCCTCCTGGCCGATCTGCTGTTGCAGCGGCCGCCGGGTCTGTGGGCGCTGATGGCGCTGCTGGCCTGCGAGAACCTGAAATCGCGCGGGCGCGCTTTGCGCGACGGTACATTTGGCGCCGAATGGCTGGCTGTCGCACTCCTGCTCGCGATGCTTTTGATCGCCAACCGGATCGTGTTAATCTTCCTTCTGGTGACCCCGCCGCCGCTGGGCCTGAACCTGATCGAATTCGGCGTGACCGTGGCAATCTATCCCCTTGTGGTTGCCGTCACCCATTGGTTGATGGGCGTGCGCAAATCCGCGCCCGGCGAACTCGACGCGCTGGGACAGCGGGCATGACGAAGGATTTTCCGCGATGAAACGCAGCAGAGCCGAAAAGGAAGCGACCCACGCCAAGCTCAGCCGCCGCGCCGCGCTGCTGGGCGGGGCGCAGCTGCTGTTCATGGGCGGGCTCGCCGCGCGGATGCGGTATCTTCAAGTTGATCAGGCCGACCAATTCCGTCTTCTGGCGGAAGAAAACCGCATCAACATTCGCCTGATCCCGCCGAAACGCGGAGAGATTTTCGACCGCAACGGTGTTCAGCTGGCGCAGAACGTCCCGAGCTATCGCATCGTCATCGTGCGCGAGGATGCAGGCGACGTGGAAGCCGTGCTCGACCGGGTGGCACAGCTGATCGACCTGACCGACGAGCAGCGCAACAGCGCGCTGGCCGAGTTGAACCGCTCGGCGCCGTTTCTGCCCGTCACCATCGCCGAGGACGTAAGCTGGGAGGCGGTCAGCGCCATTTCGGTCAACGCGCCCGCCCTGCCCGGGGTATCACCCGAAGTCGGATCGACCCGCGTCTATCCCCGTGGATCGGACCTTGCCCATGTGGTCGGCCGTGTCGGGCGCGTCAGCCAGAAGGATCTGGACGCACTGGAAGATCCTGACGCGGTGCTGCGCATTCCCCGCTTCCAGATCGGCAAAATCAACGTGGAGGCGCGCGAGGAAAGCCTGCTGCGCGGCAGCGCGGGCACCAAGCAGGTAGAGGTCAACGCCACGGGCCGCGTCATGCGCGAGTTGGAACGGCGCGAAGGACAGTCCGGTGCCGACCTGCAATTGACCATCGACGCAAAGCTTCAGAACTACGTTCAGGCGCGTTTGCAGGGCGAAAGCGCGGCAGTCGTTATCATAGATTGCGAGAAGGGCGATATCGTCGCCAATGCCTCTGCACCGTCCTACGATCCCAACCTGTTCATCGGTGGCATCTCGTCAAAGGATTACGACCCGCTTCTGAACTCGAAATACCGTCCGCTGGTCAACAAGACCGTGCAGGGCGCCTACCCGCCCGGATCGACCTTCAAGATGATGACCGCCATGGCCGCCATCGAGGAAGGCATCATCGGCCCCGACGAGACGGTCTATTGCCCCGGCCATCTGGAGATCGGTGGCCGTCGGTTCCATTGCTGGAAACGCGCCGGTCACGGCTGGGTCGATCTCGAAACATCGCTCAAAAGGTCCTGCGATGTGTATTACTACGATCTCGCCCTGAAGGTCGGCATCGAAAAGATCTCGGCGATGGCGAACCGCTTCGGCCTTGGCATCAAGCACGAAATCTCGCTCAGCTCGGTCAATTCGGGCCTGACCCCTACAAAGGACTGGAAGCTGCGCCAGCGCGGCGAGCCATGGGTGATCGGCGATACTGTGAACGCGTCGATCGGGCAGGGTTTCATGCTGGCGTCGCCCATGCAGTTGGCCGTGATGGCCGCGCGCATCGCCACGGGGCGCGAGATTGCTCCGCGTCTCGTCAAATCCGTCAACGGTGTTGAACAGCCGGTGCGCGGGGGTGGACCGCTGAACATGAACGAAAACAATCTGCGCCGGATGCGCCGCGCGATGTATGCCGTGGTCAACGACCGGCGCGGCACGGCGTACCGCAGCCGCATCATCGCCGAAGGCATGCGGATGGCGGGCAAGACAGGAACCAGCCAGGTCCGCTCGGCCGTGGTGAACAACAACGAGGTGCCATGGGAACAGCGCGACCACGCGCTCTTTGTCGCCTTCGCCCCCTTCGAAGCGCCGCGCTATGCCTGCGCGGTGCTGGTTGAACACGGCGGCGGCGGATCGACCGCCGCGGCCCCCATTGCACGCGACGCCATGTTGCAGGCGCTCTACGACGGCGAGCCGCCGCTCGATGCCTATCCGACAGCCGACCGCGAAAGCATCGGCGCCCAGCAGGAGCGGCTTCGCGATGTCCAGCCGCAGGCGCGGATCAACAAGGGCAAGGATCAGGCATGAGCTATCTGGAGCATACGGTAAAATCCGTTCCCAGCGGATTTCGGAAGATCCTGTACCTGAACTGGCCGGTGATCCTGCTGCTCTGTGCCGTATCGGGAACCGGTTTTCTGATGCTTTATTCGGTGGCCGGCGGCACCTTCGATCCTTGGGCCGCGCCACAGATGAAGCGTTTCGGTCTGGGGGTCGCGCTGATGATCGCTGTGGGGCTGGTGCCGATCTGGATGTGGCGCAACCTTGCCGGTGTCGCCTACGGCGTCTCGATCATGCTGTTGATCGCCGTGGAGTTCTTTGGCTCGGTCGGGATGGGTGCGCAGCGCTGGATCGATCTGGGGTTCATGCGTCTGCAACCGTCCGAGCTGACCAAGATCACGCTGGTGATGTTTCTGGCCGCCTACTACGACTGGCTGCCGGCGCGGAAAACATCGCGTCCGCTGTGGGTGCTTTTGCCGGTTTTCATCATCCTTCTGCCGACGGCGCTGGTGCTCAAGCAACCCGACCTCGGGACAGCGATCCTTCTGCTGACGGCTGGCGGCGGCCTGATGTTTCTGGCGGGCGTTCACTGGGCCTATTTCGCGACTGTCGTGGCCGCCGCTGCGGGGCTGATAGCTGCGGTGTTCCAGTCGCGCGGCACCCCGTGGCAGATGATCAAGGACTATCAGTTCCGCCGCATCGACACCTTTCTTGACCCCAGCTCGGACCCTCTGGGCGCGGGCTATCACATCACGCAGTCGAAAATCGCACTGGGGTCCGGAGGATGGACCGGGCGCGGCTTCATGCAAGGCACCCAGTCGCGACTGAATTTCCTTCCCGAGAAACACACCGATTTCATCTTCACCACCCTTGCCGAGGAATTCGGCTTTATCGGTGGCGTGTCGTTGCTGCTGCTCTACGCGCTGATCATCATCTTCTGCGTGGTGTCGGCGATCATGAACAAGGACAGGTTTTCCTCGTTGCTGATCCTCGGGATCGCGCTCAACTTCTTTCTGTTCTTCGCGGTTAACATGTCGATGGTCATGGGCCTTGCGCCCGTCGTCGGTGTGCCGCTGCCGCTGGTCAGCTACGGCGGATCGGCGATGCTTGTTCTTCTGCTGGCCTTCGGGCTGGTTCAATCCGCGCATGTTCACAGGCCAAGGTAATCCCCCCTATGTCGATCTTTCATTTCGCTTTCAACGTGTCCGATCTGGACAAGACGCGTGACTTTTACGGCGGCCTTCTGGGCTGTTCGGAAGGGCGCAGCTCCGACACATGGGTCGATTTCGATTTTTTCGGCCACCAGCTGTCGTGCCATCTGGGCCCGGTGATGAAGGTCGAGAATACGGGCCGTGTCGGCGAACACATGGTGCCGATGCCCCATTTCGGTGTGGTGCTGGAATACGACGACTGGCGCGCGCTGGCCGACCGTCTGACCGCCGAGGGCGTGGATTTCGTGCTGGCGCCGCAGACCCGCTTCAAGGGAGAACCGGGCGAGCAATCGACCATGTTCTTTTACGATCCCTCGGGCAACCCGATCGAGATCAAGGGCCTGAAATCCATGGCCGGAGCTTTTGCCACATGATCAACGTTCTTTTTGCCGCCCGTTCCGAACGCTGGGACATCTACGAACAGCCCCTGCGCCGTGCCCTGAAGGCTGCCGGTATCGACGCGCAGCTGTCGCAGGATATCCCGCCCGAAGAGGTGGATTACATCATCTACGCGCCGAACAGCGATTTGCAGGATTTCGGGCCCTACACCCGCGCAAAGGCGGTTCTGAACCTCTGGGCCGGTGTGGAAAAGATCGTCGGCAACGACACGTTGAAGATCCCGCTGGCCCGGATGGTCGACCCGGGCCTGACCAAGGGCATGGTCGAATGGGTCACCGGCCATACGATGCGTTATCATCTCGGCATGGACAGCCATATCGTCAATCCGGACAACGAATGGGATCACAGATCGCCACCTCTCGCGCAGGAGCGCGGTGTGCTGATGCTGGGGATGGGTGCGCTCGGCACCGCCTGTGCAGAAGTGCTCGCCGGTCTGGGTTTTCGCGTGACCGGCTGGTCGCGCAGCCCGAAATCGGTGAACGGTGTGACCTGCCTGCACGGTGCAGACCAGCTTGAGGATGCGCTGGGGCGCGGCGAGATCGTGATCACTCTCCTGCCCGACACCCCGGCGACCGAAAACACGCTGAACGCCGAAACACTGGCGCAATTGCCGAAGGGGGCGTTCATCATCAATCCGGGGCGCGGGCCATTGATCGACGACGATGCCCTGCTGGCCGCCCTCGATTCAGGCCAGATCGCCCATGCGACGCTGGATGTTTTCCGGGTAGAGCCGCTGCCGCAGGATCACCCGTTCTGGCGGCATCCGAAGGTCACTGTGACACCGCATATCGCCGCAGACACCCGCGCGAGCACCGCATCCGAGGTCATTGTGGAAAACATTCGCCGCGGCGAGGCGGGTGAGCCGTTCATCAATCTGGTGGACCGTGAACTGGGCTATTGATCCCGCCCCGCGCGGAGCCGGTGCGTGCGGCCAGCCTCAGGCCGCGAGGCCGCGGCCCTTGAGAAGCGCCTCCACCCCCGGCAACCGGCCACGGAACGCAACGTAGAGCTCTGCCGCGTCCTGACTGCCGCCGGTCGACAGGATATGGTCCTCAAGCGCTGCCGCGCGCTCTGCGTCGAAAGCACCGCCAGCCTCGCGGAATGCCTCGAACGCATCGGCGTCCATCACTTCGGACCACATGTAGCTGTAATAGCCGCTGGAGTATCCGTCGCCGGAGAAGACATGGGCGAAATGCGGGGTGGCATGGCGCATCGTGATCGCCTCTGGCATCCCCAGCCGCGACAGGACCTCGGCCTGTTTGGCCATCGGATCTTCCGGCACCCCTTCGTCGTGGAAAGCCAGATCGACCAGCGCCGAGGCGACGTATTCGACCGTCTGGAACCCCATGTCATAGGTCGCGGCACCCAGCACCTTGTCCAGCATCTCTTTGGGCATCGGCGCGCCCGTGCGTGCGTGGGTCGCGAATTCGCCCAGCACTTCGGGCACCTCCAGCCAGTGCTCATAGAGTTGGCTGGGCAGTTCGACGAAATCACGCGCCACCGATGTGCCGCTGACGCTTTCGTAGGTCACATCGGACAGCATCTGGTGAAGCGCATGGCCGAATTCGTGGAACAGCGTGCGCGCATCGTCATAGGACAGAAGTGCCGGATCACCCTTGGCGAAGTTGCACACGTTGATGACGATGGGGGATTGGGTTTCGGGAAATTTGGCCTGGCTGCGCATTGCCGAACACCATGCCCCCGACCGCTTCGATCCGCGTGCGAAATAGTCCCCGATGAAGACAGCACAATGGGCACCCTCGCGGGTCACTTCCCAGGCGCGGCAATCGGGATGGTACAGCGGGATATCCAGCGGTTTGAACTCCAGCCCGAACAGCCGGTTGGCGCATGCAAAAGACGCCTCGATCATCCGGTCGAGCTGGAAGTACGGTTTCAGTTCCGCCTCGTCCAGATCGTGCTCGGCGGCGCGCCGCTTTTCGGAATAGTAATGCCAGTCCCACGGGGCCAGATCGTCGTTCACCCCGTCGCGGCGCATCATCTCCTGCAAGACCTGCGCATCCGCTTCGGCCTGCGCGCGCGCGGGCTCCCACACGGCCATCAGCAGGTCGCGCACCGCTTCCGGTGTCTTGGCCATTTCGGTTTCCAGCTTGTAGGTCGCGAAGTTTTCGTACCCCAAGAGTTCGGCCCGCTCCTGACGCAGCTTGAGGATCTCGGCCGCGATATCACGGTTGTCGGTCTCTCCGCCATTCGCACCGCGCGACACCCACGCGCGGTGGGCGCGTTCGCGCAGGTCGCGGCGCGGGCAGAATTGCAGGAACGGCGTGATCAGCGACCGCGACAGGGTGACAACGGGGCCGTCCGCGTCTTTCTCCGCCCCTGCGGCGCGGGCCGTGTCGATCACGAAATCGGGCAACCCTTGCAGATCGTCTTCTTCCAGCTTCATGAACCACGACCGCTCGTCCGCCAGAAGGTTCTGCGTGAACTGGGTGCCAAGGCTGGCCAGCCGCCCCTTGATCTCTTTCAGGCGCGCATCCTCGGCACCTTCCAATGCCGCACCGGAGCGGACGAAACCACGGTGGGTCAGCATCAGCACACGGGCCTGTTCATCGGTCAGATCCAGCGTATCGCCCTGGTCCCACACCGCATCCAGCCGCCGGAACAACGCCTTGTTCGACGAAATATCGGCGAAATGCGCCGACAGCTTGGGCGAAAAGTCGCGCTGCAACGCTTCGCGTGCGGGATTGCTGTCGGCGCCCGCAACGGTGAAGAACGTGCCGAGCACACGGTCAAGGGACTGTCCTGCCGCCTCCAGCGCCTCGACTGTATTGGCAAAATCGGGGGCGTCGGGATTGGTCGCGATGGCCTCAATCTCGGCGTTGTGGGCGGCCAGCGCCGCGTCCAGCGCCGGGGCAAAATCCTCGTCCTTGATCTTGTCGAAAGGGGCGATCGCGAAGGGGGTAGTCCAGTCCTGCAAAAGCGGATTGTTGGGCGTTGTCATGAGGGAAATCTCCTTTGCCGTACAAGCTAGGGCGGGGTGTCGGGGGTTACAACGCCCCTGCGCCGATCAGCCCTGCAAGGCGCCGCAGGTCGGACAATCGGCGCGCGGTTTCAGACCGATCTGGCGGCTTTCCCCGTACAGCGCATCGTAGATCGCCATCGACCCGCGCAAGGGCGCGCCCGCGCCTGTCAGCAGCTTGACCGCTTCCACCGCCATCATCGATCCCACGACGCCGGGCAGCGGACCGATAACGCCCGCCTCGGCACAGGAAGGGGCCAGATGCGGCGCGGGGGCTTGCGGAAAAATACAGCGGTAGCACGGCGCGCCCTTGGCGGGATCGAAAACGCTGACCTGCCCTTCCCATTGCGACAACGCGCCGGAGATCAGCGGCAGCCCCGCCGCCACACAGGTTTCGTTCACCAGATAGCGGGTATCGAAATTATCGCAGCCGTCGATGACGAGATCATAGTCCGCGAAAAGCTCGGCTGCGATCTCGGCGTCCAGACGGCGGTGATAGGGGAGGACCCGCACGAAGGGGTTCTGGGCCTGCATCTCGGACTGGGCCGAGAAAACCTTGGGCATGCCGATGGATGCATCCTTGTGGATGACCTGCCGTTGCAGGTTCGCACCTTCGACGCTGTCGTCGTCGATCACCCCGATGGTGCCCACGCCGGCCGCCGCGAGATATTGCAGCACCGGTGCGCCCAGACCGCCCGCACCCACAACCAGAACACGTGCATTCTTCAGGGCCTTTTGGCCCGCGCCGCCGACTTCGCGCAGGACGATGTGGCGGGCATAGCGGTTCAGTTCCACCTCGGAAAAGCTGTCGGGTTTTCCGGCGGGCTGGACCTCTTGGCGGATATCGACGCCGGTGCGCCCGCGCAGGCCACGGATCAGGCGTGCGTACAGCCAGACAAGAGCGCCGATGCCCACGAGGATCAGCCAGATCGCAGCGCTGCCACCTGTCGCCTCGCGCAGCGGGTGGCCGTCGGGCAGCACCAGCTGGATTGCGATCGCGGCAACCAGCAGCAGGCCCAGCGCCGGCCAGCGCGCCGACCGTGGGGTGCCCATCAGCGCACCAATCCCCCAGATCACGGCGGCAAGAAAAAGGACAAGCATGGCTACTCCGTTCCGGTGGATCCAAAGCCGCCTGCCCCGCGCACTGTCGGGTCCAGATCGGCTACGGCGGTGAACCTAGCCTGCGGTGCGGGCGCGACCACCATCTGGGCGATGCGCATGCCGTGGACGATCTCGAACGGGGCATCGCCCGCGTTCATCACGATGATCCCCAGGGGGCCACGATAGTCCGCGTCGATGGTGCCGGGGCTGTTGGGCAGCATTATCCCGTGTTTCAGCGCAAGGCCCGACCGCGGGCGTATCTGCGCCTCGTACCCCTGCGGCACGGCGATACGCAGGCCTGTGGGCACCAGTGCGCGCGCACCGGGGCGCAGCGTGATCGCCGCGCGATCCGGCAGGTTCGCGCGCAGATCCGCACCCGCCGCGCCGGGCGTTTCGTAGCGGGGCAGTCCCAGCGATTGGTCCGCCTCCGGTTCCCACGCGAGCCGCACCTCGGGCGTCATTGCGCGAGCGCCTGCGCGATCCGCTCCGCGAGCTTGGCGGCGACCGCGTCCTTGCCCATGCGCGGCCAGCTTTCCGCGCCGCTTTCGGTAATCAGGGTGACCGCGTTTTCTGCCCCCCCCATGATCCCCGTCGCGGGCGACACATCGTTGGCGACGATCCAGTCGCAGCCCTTGCGGGCACGTTTCGCCGTGGCGTTGGCGATCACCTCATCGGTTTCAGCGGCAAAGCCCACGACAAGCGCCGGACGCCCCGTCTGCATCTGGCTGACACCGCGCAGGATATCGGGATTTTCCGCGAAGGACAGATCGGGCAAACCGTCTTTGGATTTCTTGAGCTTGCGCTCGCTGGCCGAGGACACGCGCCAGTCCGCCACGGCGGCGGCGAAGACACCGGCATCCACCGGCAGCGCCGCTTCGACGGCATCTTTCATCTGCTGCGCGGTTTCGACCCGCACGACATGAACGCCTTCGGGTGGGGGCACGTCCGCCGGTCCGGTCACGAACACCACCTCTGCACCAAGTGCCGCCAACGCGCGCGCAAGCGCCGTGCCCTGCGCCCCGGAGGACCGGTTGGCGATATAGCGCACGGGGTCAATGGGTTCATGCGTGGGGCCAGAGGTCACCAGGATGCGTTTGCCCTTGAGCGGGCCATCGCCCAGCTGTGCCTCGATCGCGGCGACGATCTCCATCGGTTCAGACATCCGGCCGGGCCCGTATTCACCGCAGGCCATATCGCCGGAATTCGGACCCACCACGGCGATGCCGTCCGCCCGCAATGTCGCAAGGTTGCGCTGGGTCGCCGCATGTTCCCACATGCGCACGTTCATCGCAGGCACGATCATCACCGGCGTATCCGTCGCAAGCAGCAGGGTGGAGGCCAGATCATTCGCATGCCCTTGCGCCATCTTGGCCATCAGATCCGCCGTGGCGGGGGCGACAACCACCAGATCGGCGACACGCGACAACTGGATATGGCCCATCTCAGCCTCGTCCCCGAGGTCGAAGAGATCGCGAAAGACCTTGCGACCCGCGAGTGCCGACACCGACAGGGGGGTGACGAATTCCTCGCCCGCGCGGGTCAGCACCGGCGTTACCTCTGCGCCGCGTTCGCGCAGACGCCGGATCAGGTCGAGCGTTTTGAACGCTGCGATGCCGCCGCCGATGATCAGCAGAATATGTTTTCCCGCCAGCATGATACGTCCCCTCCGGCCCATGGATCACCGCGCAGCATAGGCGGGTGGTCGCGGCTACGCCAGCCCTCAGTCCGCGAAGACCGCGCAGGGATCGCCGCGCTCAGGCGCGGGCGAGGCAAGGGTCAGATCCCCGCCGCCGGGCACTGTGCCCTCCGGTTCGGCCTGAAGCAGCGTAAAGACGACAGTGCGCGGCGCGGCGTGGGCCAGCAGCGCTGGAACGCCCCAGTCGGCCCGCGCATGGCCGTTTCCGGTGATCACGGCGACAGGTCCGCCGGTATCGCTGAGCGCGGTCAGCGTGACATCGGCCAGCATCATATCACGCAGCCGCTGGGCATCGACCATGACCGGAAGCATCTCTGCCGGAAGCGCGCCGCAATGCGCCGCGTCCTGCATCGCCTCGCGTGTTTCCTGCTCTGCTTCGGAAGGCGGGACATCCAGACCGTAGCGCGATGCCAGCGGATGCTGCGAAAGCGGTGTCTGCAGCGCGTTCTGCACGGCACTGCGCGGCAGTCCGGCACCGTAGATCACCGCATCGGGTGCGGCGGCAAAGATCGGGTAGTACATGGCGAAATCGGGCCATCCGCTGTCGGCCCAGCCCAGCGCCTGCTCCAGTACGCCGGCATCGCTGCGCGGCACATCTGCTGCCCTGTCAGCCTGCGCGGGTGTCAGCATCTCGAACACGATGGCTGCGGGTGCGAGTTCGCCAACCCACTCCGCCTGCCGCCGGTGGTGATCGGGATTGTCATGTTGTTCGCCCAGAATAACAACATCCGCCTGCCGCGCGCCGGACGGCACATCGGCAGCGGCAGAAGACGCAAAAAGCGCGGCACCAGCGGCCGCGCTTCGCGCTATTTCAAAGAATGTCACCCGCGTCACGCAAGGAAGTGGAAGACTTCCTGCGACTGAAGCTCGAGCGACTTGCGCATTTTCGTGAATGCAGCCGCTTCGAGCTGGCGCACACGTTCCTTGCTGAGCTTGAGTTCCTGTCCGAGGCTTTCAAGGGTACGCGGCGTGTCACGCAACTTGCGCTCGCGGACGATGAACTGTTCGCGCTCATTCAGAGCGGACAAGGCATTGACCAGCCACGCGCGCAATTGCGCGATGTCGTGGCTTTCCTCGACACGCTCGGCAGCCTGCGCGCTGTCATCTTCCAGAGCGTCGATCCACTCGCGGCCCTCGTCCTCGGTGCTTTGGGTCGCATTGAGCGAGTAGTCGGAGCCGGAAAGGCGCCCTTCCATCATCTCTACATCGTGCAGCGGTACACCGATCTCGGTCGAGATCATCTGGCGCAGCTGGTGCTTGTCCAGTGTTTCACCGGCGGATGCGGCTTCACGCTCCAGACGTGCCTGCACCCGGCGCATGTTGAAGAAAAGGGACTTCTGGGAAGAGGTGGAGCCGGTGCGCACCATCGACCAGTTGCGCATCACGTGGTCCTGGATCGAGGCTTTGATCCACCAGACGGCATACGTCGAGAAGCGAACGCCGCGGTCGGGATCAAACTTGTCCGCGGCTTTCATCAGGCCAAGGCCGGCTTCCTGGATCAGGTCGTTCATCGGGGCGCCGTAGCGTTTGAATTTCGACGCCATCGAGATCGCAAGGCGCATGTAAGCAGTGATCAGACGGTGAAGGGATTCTTCGCACCGCTCGTCCCGCCAGGCATATGCCAGTCGCAATTCCGTTTCGGCGTCCAGCAGTTCCGCCTTCATCGCGGTACGTGTGAGTGAAAAATCCTGTGCAGTGCCCAGTGCCATTCTACGTCTCCCGTGTGAACGAAATGCCGCCTTGTGGTGGCTATTTGAAGTTACTACGCATGAAAGTGCATATTGGTTCACAAAAGGTTTCGGAAAATGTTGCCCAAGGGGACACTCGTACTAGGCGGCGCCGCTTCGGGCAAATCCGAATGGGCCGAAAATCTTTTGATATCCAGCGGGTTGCAATTGGTGTACCTCGCGACGGGTAGAATTGAAGACGACGAGACAAATGAGCGGGTCGCCGCGCACAAGAAGCGTCGCGACAGCCGCTGGACAACAGTCGAAACGCCACTTGAGCTGGGGCCATCGCTGGCAAAGCTCGACCCCTCGACACCCGTTCTGGTTGATTGCGCGACGATGTGGCTGAGCAACCAGATGATGGCCGAAGCGGATCTGGAGGCGGCGCAAATCAGGCTGCTTGAAGCACTGCGCGGCTGCCCCGCACCGTGGGTCATGGTGACAAACGAGGTCGGGCACGGGATCGTGCCGGACAATCGGCTCGCCCGCCGGTTCCGCGAGGCGCAGGGCAGGCTCAACATCGCCCTCGCGGCAGAGGCGGATCTGGCCGTCATGGTGATCGCGGGCCTTCCTCAAGTCTTGAAAGGAGAGCTACCATGACGGTCTGGCACTGGGTCCGGCACGGGCCGACACATGAGAAAACCTTTGTAGGCTGGCGCGATGTGCCCGCCGATCTGTCCGATACCGGCCTCATTGACCGGGTGCGCGCCCACCTGCCTGACAAGGCGCTGCTGGTCTCTTCGGATCTGGTCCGCGCCCGTGAAACCGCGCTGGCCCTGCAAGGGCCCGGCCACAGGTTGCTTGCCCCGCACAGCGATCTGCGCGAAATCCACTTCGGTGCCTGGGACGGAATGCATTTCAAGGATGTCGCGGCCCGCGATCCCGAACTCAGCCGTGCCTTCTGGGAAAAACCCGGCGATGTGCAGGCACCGGGCGGAGAAAGCTGGAACCAGACGCGGGCACGGGTGGATGCGCTGGTCGACGAGTTGAACACACAACACCCGCAAGCGCATATCATTGCGGTCGCGCATTTCGGTGTGATCCTGACGCAGGTCCAGCGCGCGCTCGGCGTCACGGCCTATGAGGCGATGGCGCATAAGATCGACAACATCTCGGTCACGCGGCTGACGCATGAAAGCGGCATATGGCAGGCAGCGCAGATCAATCACGTTCCGTGATGGACCACGTCACAAAACGGCGTTTGCCGGACACAGGCCAACCGGAATAAGACATGTCGCATGACATATGATCTCTTTATCGGTGACCGCCTGTTTTCAAGCTGGTCCTTGCGCGGCTGGCTGATGCTGCGAAAATTCGACCTACCCCACCGGATCCATCTGGTGGGGCTCTACAGCGGCACGATGGCTGACGATCTGGCAGCCCTCGCGCCCGCGCGCCTGGTGCCGACCCTTCGCACCCCCGAAGGGACGGTCATCGGCGAAACCATCGCCATGGCGGAAACACTGGCCGAGCGTCATCCCGAGGCGCGCATGTGGCCCGAGGACCCCGATGCGCGCGCCCGCGCCCGATGGCTCTGCGCCGAAATGGCATCCGGCTTCGCGGCCCTGCGCGACGGTTGCCCGATGCAACTGCGCCATGTGGATGGCGGTTTCGTGCCCGACGACGCCATTCTGGCGGATCTGGCGCGGATCGAAACCCTATGGTCGCACGCGCGCGCAGCAGCCGAAGCGGGACCGTGGCTTTTCGGGCGATACACACTTGCCGATGCTTTTTACGCGCCCGTTTGCGCGCGTATTGCAGGCTACGGCCTGCCTGTGTCCGACGCCGCGCGCGCCTATTGCGAGACAACGCTGACCGACCCTGATTTCAAAGAGTGGCGGACCGAAGCGCTCGGAGAGAGCCATGATCCGTTTCCCTATCCGCCCATCGGCAATCCCGAGCCGTGGCCAGTGTCTGGAACCGTGCGTTAACCAATCTTAAAGGACTCCTGCCTATTCCTTAACGCTGGCTGCGGTCGCGCGGCCAGCCACAGGAGAATCCGAATGGTCTCGCGCGCCTATAGCGTTGCATTTCAGGGCGTAGAGGCCCGCCCGGTCGAAGTGCAATGCGCCGTAACGCCGGGATTGCCCGCATTTTCCATTGTCGGCCTGCCCGACAAGGCCGTGTCAGAAGCGCGCGACCGTGTCCGCACGGCGCTGGCGTCACTGGCTATCGCGCTGCCGAGCAAAAGGATCACCATCAATCTCAGCCCGGCGGACCTTCCCAAGGAAGGCAGCCATTTCGACCTGCCCATCGCGCTGTCGTTGCTTGCGGCACTCGAAATCCTGCCGGGTGATGTGATCGAGGGTGTTGTATCGCTCGGAGAGCTATCGCTCGACGGGGCGCTGATCCCGGTTGTCGGGGCGCTGCCGGCGGCTATGGCGGCGGCGGCGGACGACCGCAGCCTGCTGTGCCCCGAAGGGTCGGGGGCAGAAGCGGCATGGGTGAATGCCTGTCAGGTCATCGCCGCACGAACGCTGGGCGATGTCGTGCGTCATTATACCGGTCAGGTCCCCCTGCCGCCCGCCGAACCCGGTGAAGTGTCGGCTCCGCCGCAGGGGCGCGACCTGCGCGATGTGAAGGGACAGGAACGGGGCAAGCGCGCCCTCGAAATCGCGGCTGCCGGGCGGCATCACCTTCTGCTGGTGGGCACGCCCGGATCGGGGAAATCGATGCTGGCCGCGCGGCTTCCGTCGATCCTGCCCCCGCTCACCGCCGTCGAGGCGCTGGAGACATCAATGATACATTCCATCGCCGGCCTGCTGGACGAAGGCGGCATATCGCGCTCCCGCCCGTTCCGCGAGCCGCATCACACCGCGTCGATGGCCGCGATCATCGGTGGCGGGCGGCAGGCCAAACCCGGCGAAGTCAGCCTTGCCCACAATGGCGTCCTGTTCATGGACGAATTCCCCGAGTTTCCGCGCACCGTGCTTGAAACCCTGCGCCAGCCCATCGAAACCGGCGAGGTGACCGTCGCGCGCGCCAACGCGCATGTCCGCTATCCCTGCCGCTTCTTGCTGGTGGCGGCGGCCAACCCGTGCAAATGCGGCTACCTGCCGGACCCCGCGCGCGCCTGCAGCCGGGCGCCCGCATGTGGGGAGGATTACATGGCGCGGATCTCGGGACCGTTGATCGACCGGTTCGACCTGCGTGTAGATGTACCGCCGGTGGCGTTCACCGACCTCGATCTGCCGTCATCGGAGGAGGGATCGGCCGAGGTGGCAGAGCGCGTTGGCACCGCCCGCGATATCCAGCAACGCAGGTTCGGAAAGGATGCACATTCACGCTGCAATGCGGATGCCGAAGGCGAGGTGCTGGAACGGATCGCCGCGCCCGATGGCGACGGGCGCGAACTGTTGCTGAAAGCGGCAGACAGGTTCGGGCTATCGGCGCGCGGCTACCACCGCGTTCTGCGCGTGGCCCGGACCATCGCCGACCTCGACGGGTCGGAGACTGTGCGCAAGCCCCATATCGCCGAAGCGCTCAGTTTTCGCGTCCCCAGCCTTGTTGTTGCCTGATCCACGCGGCCAGCCGGTCGAGTGTCACGCGGGCTTCCGGAAGGATGTTGTGAAACAGCGGCCAGACGTGCGGCAGATCGGCTTCCTCGCATAGCTCAACGCATACCCCGTCGCGGCGCAGTACATCGGCGAGCCTGCGCGCATCGTCACACAGGATTTCGGTATCGCCGACTGTGATCCACGAGGGCGGCGCGCCATCGAAACGACCGAACAGCGGGCTGACGCGGGGCTCTTGCGGGTCCGCGCCGCACAGGAAGGTCTCGGCAAGCTCCGCGGTGCGTTCCGCCGGCAGCATCACCTCGGCCTCGGCGTTCGATCGCAGGCTATCGCCGCTGGCGGTAAGATCGGTCAGCGGCGAGAAAGCGAACACCGCGCCCGGGCGCGGCCTGCCTTCGGCGCAGAGTGCCGCGATCAGGCCGAAGGCCAGCGCGCCACCGGCGCTATCGCCCCCCACCACCACCGACGCCGGATCGATCCCGTCCGCGATCAGCGCGTCCCAAGCAGCGCGCACATCTTCGGGGGCGGCCGGAAAGGGCGCTTCCGGGGCCAGACGGTACTGCGGCATCACCACGCGCGCGCCCAAGCGCTGCCCGATCTGGGCGGCCATCGCACGATGGGTGTCGGGGCTGCCGAAGACGAAACCGCCACCGTGGATATAGAAAACCGTGCGGTTGGGCTGTTGGCCGCGCGGCGTGAGCTCCAGACAGCGAACGCCACCCCAGCGGCGCCAGATGCGGCGCGTCCCGCCGGGGGCAAAGAAGAACAGGCGCGCCTGTATTTCCAGCGACCGGCGTAGCGTGGCGGGCGCCGCAGTGCGCAGGCGCGGCTTCTCGATGCGGCGTAACCAGCCGTTGAGAAGCCGCTGCCGGCGGCTCACTTCAACCGCGCCTCGATCGCATCCCAGACCTTGCCCGCAATATTGACGCCATCGAAGCGCTCAAGCTCCTGAATGCCGGTGGGGGAGGTGACATTGATTTCCGTCAGGTAGTCCCCGATGACGTCGATGCCGACGAAAATCTGCCCTTTTTCCTTCAGCAATGGTCCGATCCGGTCGCAGATTTCGCGGTCTCGGTCGGTCAGGCCGACCTTTTCGGGACGCCCCCCCACATGCATGTTCGACCGTGTCTCGCCATCGGCCGGAACTCGGTTGATGGCGCCGACGCATTCCCCGTCGACGAGAATCACCCGCTTGTCGCCTTTGGACACAGCGGGCAGGAATTTCTGGACGATGAGCGGCTCACGGCTGAAGCCGGTGAACAGCTCGTACAGCGAACTGAGGTTGCTGTCGCCTTGCGTCAGTTTGAAAACCCCCGCCCCGCCGTTGCCGTAGAGCGGTTTCAGGATCACATCGCCATGCTTCTCGCGGAAGGCGCGGATGGTGTCGAGATCGCGCGCGATGGTTGTCGGCGGCGTCAGATCGGGAAAGTTCAGCACCAGCAGCTTTTCGGGATAATTGCGCACCCAGAACGGATCGTTGACCACAAGAGTGGTCTCGCGCAAACGGTCGAGCAGATGCGTCGACGTGATGTAATGCATGTCAAAGGGCGGGTCCTGGCGCAGCCAGACCACGTCGAACTCGGCCAGATCGACCTCCTTGCGCGGCCCGAGCTTTGCGGGATCACCCTCGACACGCTGAACGGTCATGTCATGACCGCGCGCCGTAACGCGGCCTTCCTGATAGGCCAGATGGTCGGGCGTATAGAAGAAAAGGCTGTGGCCCCGTGCCTGCGCCTCTTCGGCGAGGCGGAAAGTGCTGTCGGCGTTGATGTTGACGTCCCCGATCGGGTCCATCTGAAAGGCGATTTTCATAGGTTTGTCCTTGCTGTTGCCCATTAGATGGCAAAGCGAGGCGGTCAGCGCAATGGTGTCATCCGTGACCGAAAGCGTTTTCGATGATCCGTGTGTCCCCCTGCCCATTTACCAGCGCAACATCGAAGCGGACTTCGGTCAGGGTTCCGAGCGGGCTGTCGGACAGGTATTCTTCGGCGCATTTGTAGATACGCCGCATCTGCGCCGCGGTAACACGATCCGCCGCACGTTCGAAGCTGCGGCTCTGCTTCACCTCGACAAAGATCAATCCTTCACCGTCTTCCACGATCAGATCGACCTCGCCCGCGCGGCCCCGCCAGCGGGACCGGGCCACCGCAAAACCGCGCCGTTCATAGTCCTGTGCAATCCGGCCTTCCGCCGCCAGCCCCCCGTGATGGGCCATCGCACCGCGATGCTGGTTAACAGGTCCGGTCACAGTTCGCCCTTTCCATCCTCGCTTCGGTTCAACGTGAGCGCCATCTGGTATACGCGGCGACGCGGCTGCGCGTGGGCCGCGGCAACCGCATCGACCGCATCGCGCATCGACATCTCGCCCAGCGCCGCCTTCAGATCCTCTTCTATATCCTCGAGGTTAACAGTTTCTGAACGCCCGCGGTCCACCAGCACCACGATCTCGCCCTTGGGTTTTTCGGTGGCGTAGATTTCGGCGAGATCCGCCAGCGTGCCGCGCCGGACTTCCTCGAACCGCTTGGTCAATTCCCGGCAGACCGCAACCTGCCGGTCCGCGCCGAGCGCTTCGGCGGCATCTTTCAGCATGGCACCCAGACGTTTGGGCGATTCGTAGAAAACCAGCGTTGCCGCAGTGCCCGCGAGGGCTTGCAGCGCGCTTGTCCGGGCGGCTTTGGCAGCCGGCAGAAAACCGGCGAAATGAAACGCGTCCGTGGGCAGCCCCCCGAGCGCAAGCGCCGTGAGCACCGCGCTGGGCCCCGGTGCGCATGTCACCGGCACCCCCGCTTCGGTGGCGGCACGCGACAGTTCAAACCCCGGATCGGCAATGAGCGGCATACCCGCCTCTGACGCGTAGGCAACCGACTGACCCTCGCGCGCAGCGGCGACCAGACGGTCCACGGTGTTGCCGCCGCTATGGTCATGCAGCGCGACGATCCGGCGTCCGTCCAGCGCCACGCCGTGAATATCCATCAGTTTGCGCAGGCTGCGCGTATCTTCCGCGGCCAGCACATCCGCACTGGCCAATGTATCGAGAGCCCGCAGCGTGATGTCGCGCGCGGTTCCGATCGGAACGCCCACGAAAATAATTCCCGGTGCCAGTTTCTGCTTATGGATATTCAAAGCTGGACCCGCCTCTCGCACACTATATGATTGCCACCGATATCGCACGGCCCCAGGGGCGTGCCAATGACCGGGGAGTACCGTTACCATGTTTGCCATCCGCCGCGCCACGCAAAAGCTTATGCGCCTGATGTTGTTGCCTTTCGTCATGGTGGCACTCGCCGCCTGTGATCCCGCCAGCCTCGGTGGAATCGCATCCAGCGCGGGTCCGCGCATCGACACCAGCGCGCCGGTGCCGGTCGCGCTGCTGGTGCCGCGCGGTGGTTCCGCCTCGGACAATCTGCTGGCCAGCAACCTTGAAAACGCCGCGCGCATGGCGATCCGTGATCTCGACGGGGTCGCGATCGATTTGCGCGTCTACGGCACAGCCGGGCAAGCCAGCGTCGCGGCCAACGCGGCACGGCAGGCCGTCGCGGACGGGGCCAAGATCATCCTCGGGCCAGTCTACGGCGAAGCGGCGAATGCCGCGGGCGTGGCCGTTGCGGCGGACGGCGTCAACGTTCTGTCCTTCTCGAACAACACCACCATCGCCGGCGGCAACGTCTTCGTGCTCGGGCCCACCTTCAACACGACCGCGCAGCGCCTCGTGTCCTACGCCAAGCGCCAGAACCGGGACCGTATCGTCGTCGTCCACGCCAACGACATCGGTGGCCAGCTGGGCCGCAGCGCCATCGTCTCGGCGATCAACTCCAACGGTGCGACCCTCGCGGGATCCGTCGATTACGCGCTCAGCCAGGAAGCGGTGCAGGCGGCGGTTCCCCGCGTGAAGGCGGCAGTCGACGCGGGCAACGCGAACGCGATCTTCCTGACCGCGAACTCCGCCACGGCGCTGCCGCTGTTCGCGGACCGTCTGCCGACGGCGGGCGTCTCGCCTGCCAGCACGCAGTACATCGGCCTGACCCGTTGGGATATTCCCGCACAGACGCTGTCGCTGCCCGGTGTGCAGGGCGGATGGTTCGCACTGCCCGATCCGGGTGCCACCACCGCTTTCTCGGCCCGCTACAGTCAGGCTTACGGTGAGCGCCCTCTCGATATCGCGGGTCTTGCCTTTGACGGGATTGCGGCCATCGGCTCGCTTGTCAAAAGCGGCAAATCCAACGCGCTGACGGCTGCGGCACTGACACAGGGCGCCGGTTTCAAAGGCGCGAGCGGTATCTTCCGGCTGCGCAGCGACGGCACGAACGAGCGGGGCCTTGCGGTTGCGACGATCCGCAACAATCAGGTTGTCCTGCTGGAACAGGCACCACAGGCCTTCGGCGGCGCCGGGTTCTGAGCCAGCGCGTGCAAGACGTTCCAGACCTGAATGCAGAAGAAGCGACAGCGCCACGCCTTGTGGCGCTGCCGTTCGAAATTTTCGACGCCCCCGCGATCGCCGCGAAAATCGAGGCGCTGGCCAAGACCGACAGCGGGGCCTCCGAGCTGCGCAAAGGAGTGCTGGAGCTGCTGCGCGACGCCCAGCGCGACGCCAGGAGCATCATCGCCGAACGGTTCGCGCAAAGCCCGTTCGACGCGGCGGCGATGACATCGTCCTATACCTACCTGACAGATTGTCTGGTCAAGACCGTGCTCGACTTCACGGCCACGCATATTGCCCCGCCCCGGTCCGCCGCTGAGGGTAAATCCCTGTGTATCATCGCTGTCGGAGGCTACGGCCGCGGCGAGATGGCGCCGTTTTCGGACGTGGATCTGTTGTTCCTGACGCGGGACAAGATCACGCCCTGGGCAGAGCAGCTGATCGAGGCGATGCTCTACGTTCTGTGGGATCTGAAGCTGAAGGTCGGCCACTCCAGCCGCACGATCCGCGACTGCGTCAAGCTGGGCGCGGACGATTTCACCATCCAGACCGCGCTTCTGGAACACCGCTATGTCTGCGGCAACACGGCGCTGGCGCTCGACCTCGACAGGACATTGAAGAAAGACCTGTTTTCCGGCTCGGGCCGCGATTTCATCGAGGCGAAACTGGCCGAACGCGACAGCCGCCACATCAAGCAGGGCCAGCGCTATGTGGTGGAGCCGAACGTCAAGGAAGGCAAAGGCGGCCTGCGCGATCTGCAATCGCTGTTCTGGATCGCCAAATACATCCATGGTGTCGAACATTCCGCCGACCTCGTCCCCGAAGGGGTCTTCCGGATGGACGAGTACGAAACCTTCAAGGCAGCCGAGAATTTTCTCTGGGCGGTGCGCGGTCATCTCCATCTGCTGACCAACCGGCCCACGGAACAGCTGACGTTCGACATGCAGGTACAGGTCGCCGAGGCCATGCGCTACGAGGATCGCGGCGGCCGCCGCGCGGTCGAAGTGTTCATGCAGGCCTATTTCCGGCACGCGACGGCCGTGGGCGATCTGACCCGCATCTTCCTGACCAAACTCGAGGATATGCACGTCAAGTCCGAGCCGCTTCTTGAAAAGTTCTTCCGCCGCAAACCACGGATCAAGAACGGCTATGTCGTGGTGCACAACCGCATCGCGATCGACGACGATTCCACCTTCCTCAGTGATCCGCTGAACCTGCTGCGCATTTTCGAGGAAGCGCTTCGCACGGGCATGCTGATCCATCCCGACGCCATGCGGACGGTCAAGGCGAACCTCCACCTGATCGACGACACCCTGCGCACCACGCCTGAGGCGCAACGCATCTTTCTGGATCTGCTGCTCAAGCACGGCAACCCCGAACGCGCGCTCAGGCGCATGAACGAATTGGGCGTGCTGGCCGCTTTCATCCCCGAGTTCGAGCCGATCGTGGCGATGATGCAGTTCAACATGTACCACAGCTACACGGTGGACGAGCATACCATCCAGACCATCGCCCACCTCGCGATGATCGAGAAAGGCGAGCTGGAGGAAGAACTGCCCGTTGCGTCTTCGATCCTGCAACAGGGCGTGAACCGGCGTGTTCTTTATATCGCGCTGCTGCTGCACGACATCGGCAAGGGACGGGAAGAGGACCATTCCGTCCTCGGGGCCCAGATCGCGCGCAAGGTGGCCCCGCGGCTGGGTCTGAAACAGGACGAGGTCGATACAGTCGAATGGCTGGTGCGGTACCACCTGCTGATGTCGGACATGGCGCAGAAACGCGACATCGCCGATCCGCGCACCGTGCGGGACTTTGCCAAGGCGGTGCAGACGGTGCGCCGGCTTGATCTGCTGTGCGTTCTGACCGTATGCGACATCCGCGGTGTTGGCCCCGATACATGGAACAACTGGAAAGCGGCGCTGATCCGCGCGCTCTACCGCCAGACGAAACGCGGGCTTCAGACCGGGCTGGAAGACATCAACCGCTCCAACCGCGGCGCCGAGGCGAAAAAGGCGCTGCGCAAGGCGCTGCCTGACTGGCCCAAAAAGGTTCTCAAGGCCGAGACCGACCGCCACTATCCGCCGTACTGGCAGGGGCTGCACGTCACGGCACATGTCGCATTCGCCGAAATGCTGCGCGACATGACCGAGGACGCGATCCGGATCGACCTGTTTCCCGACAAGGACCGCGATGCGACCCGCGCCTGTTTTGTCATGGCCGACCATCCCGGCATCTTCGCCCGGCTCGCCGGCGCGCTGGCGCTTGTCGGGGCCAATGTGGTGGACGCGCGCAGCTATACCACCAAGGACGGTTATGTCACCGATGCCTTCTGGATTCAGGATTCCGAAGGCAATGCCTACGAGGCCAGCAAGCTGCCACGCCTGCGCCAGATGATCGAGCGGACCCTCCACGGAGAGGTCGTCGCCCGCGATGCGCTGAAATCGCGCGACAAGGTCAAGAAGCGCGAAAAGGCCTTCCGCGTGCCCACGTCGATCACCTTCGACAACGATGGCTCCGATATCTACACGATCATCGAGGTGGATACCCGCGACAGGCCCGGACTTCTCTACGATCTGGCACGGGTGCTGGCGGATTCCAACGTCTACATCGCCAACGCGGTCATCGCGACCTATGGCGCACAGGTGGTCGATACCTTCTACGTGAAGGATATGTTCGGGCTGAAATACTACTCCGAAAGCAAGCAGCGGGCGCTGGAACGGAATTTGCGCGAAGCTATCCTGAAAGGTGTAGAGCGCGCCGCCGAGGGCTGATTGTCAAGCAGGGCTCGTTTCAACCATATTTCTTATTCGTTATGCTCGGGCATTCGCAGTTTGTTAACTTCTTTCTGGCGGGGCGCACCCGATGTGCGCCGGACCGTTCCGGCGGTCGCCGCATCTGTGAACAGAAAGGATCCGAACATGGGTTATTCGAACACGATCAAGATTTCGCTGCTGGCCGGCGCTGTTGCTCTGGTCTCCGCCTGCTCGACCGAGCAGGTCGTCGACACCGGCTTCGATACCGGCGCCTTCGTGGGGCGCACTGCCGTCAAGGGCGCGGTGGGCGCTGGCAAACTGGCCTACCGCGGGACCGCTGCCGCCGTGCGCAGGGCGCAAACAACAGAATGATGCTGCCTGCATCATGCCTGCCTCGGGCGCGGCGTCAGTCGCGCCCCTTTTTCTTTGGCGCGTCCGCGTTACGTAGCGGCGAATGGATCTGACCCGAAACATCGCCACGCTGCCGTGGTATCGCTTCTGCGACAGCCTTCTATTCTGGCAGGCGATGTGGTTCCTGTATTTCCAGCAAAGCCTTTCGGGCGCAGAGGCCATCGTTCTCTATGCGGTTTACGACATTTCCGTCACCGTGCTTGAGGTGCCCTCAGGCTATTTTTCGGACCGTCTGGGCCGCAAGCCGACGCTGCTGTTGTCCGCGCTCTGCGGTATGCTGGGGTGCCTGACGCTGGCGCTCGGCGGCAGCTTTCTGGCTTTCGCGGCGGGCCAGGCGCTGATCGGTGCCGCTGCGGCTTTCCGGTCGGGCACGGACAGTTCGCTGATGTACGAATCCCTCGATGCGGCGGGCAGAGCCGGTGAAATCGAGGCACAGGAGGTCCGCCTTCTGCGGTACTCGCTGGCGGGGTTTGCCTTGTCGGCCTTTGCGGGCGGGGTGTTGGCGCTGTGGATGCCGGTCTTGCCCTTCTATGCTACCGCGCTGGCGTTTGCGGCGGCCCTTTTCCTTGCCGCGCGGCTGGTCGAGCCGCCGAAGGCGGTGCGCGGGCGCGACGCGACGCTGGCGGGCCTGCGGTCGCTGCGCCGCAGCTTTGGCAATCCGGTTCTGCAATGGCTCTTCGCGCTGGCAGTCGTGATGTACGGGTTCAGCCACCTTCCCTTCGTCTTCGGCCAGCCGTTTATCCGCGAGGCGCTGGACGGGATTGGCCTCGCCGCCGAAGCACCGCTGGTGTCGGGCGGTGTGTCGAGCGTGATGATGCTGGTATCGGTGGCCGTCTCGCTGGTGGCGCTTTCGGTGCGCAAGACCATCGGCCTGCCCGCGACCCTGCTTGTGGCCTTCGCGATGCAGATCGCACTCGTGGGCGCGCTTACCCTGTCGACGGCGGTGGTGGTGATCGCTGTGCTGGTGCTGCGCATGGTCCCTGACGCTTTGGCAAGCCCGTTCATCGTGGCGCGCATCCAGCCGCTTCTGTCAGGGGACAGCCGCGCGACGTATCTTTCCCTCCAGAGCCTTGCGGGAAAGCTGCTGTTCTCATCCACGCTGCTGTTTGCCGCCTCGGGCGCACAGTCGGCGGGGCTGCTTCCGGCCGAAGATCTCCAGCGGATCCTTGGCTGGTACGCGCTTGCCGGTCTGGGCTGTCTTGTCGCGCTCGGCCTTGCAGCGCGCAGCGTTCCGGTCGAGGATAGCTTGCGATGAGCGCCTGAAAGGCAGCAAAGAGCCCCGCGTTCAGAAAACCCGGTGCGCGCCCAAATGCTCTGGTGCGGCACCGGCAGCGAGTGCCGCATAGTGATCGAACAGCGTGTCACTGCCGGTCTCGGGGGTTGCCGCGGCGTCGTAGCACTGGCGCACCGCATCCCAGACCAGCATCGATTCAGTGGCGTAATACCGTCCGATCCGCGCCAGTTCGGCCTTTTGCGCCCATGGTTTGTGCAGCCCCCCCGCCAGCCCCAGACCGGCTGCGATCATGTCGATCATCCGCACCGGCACTCGCCGCACCCGCAGCGGGCGGCCCAGCGCGGCGCACAGGGCCTGCGCCTGCTCCATCGGTGTGATCGCAGGCCCCGGTCCGCCAATGGGCAGCACGGCGTTGCGCTTGTCGCTGTCGGTGACGCAGGACGCGATGAAACGGCCCAGATCGCGGTCGCTGATCGGCTTGCACGCCGTCAGTTGCCCGTCCCCGAATACCAGAAACGGTTTGCCTGCCCGCACCCGCTCCACCTGCCCGGACAGCGATTTGAAGTACGCCGTGGGCCGCACGATGGAGTGCACGATTTCGGACCGCTCCAGCGCCGCCTCGAAGGCCAGCTTTGCCTCCTGAAAAGCCAGTTTCGGTTTCTGGACACAGATCGCCGAGAGCAGGACGAACTGCGCGATCCCCGCCTCTTCTGCGGCGTTGAGCAGATTAAGCTGCGCGGCATAGTCGATTTCCCACGCGTCCTGCGGCGCGCCGCTGCGCGAGGCAAGGCAACTGACCACCGCGTCAAACCGCTGCCCGCGCAAGCCGTCCTCGCGCAGCGACCGCGCATCGCGGATGTCGCAGCGGCGATGGTCGCCACCGCTGCCGGGATCGCTGCGGCCCAGCGTGACAACCACATGCCCCGCAGCGACCAGCGCATCCAGCGTGGCACGCCCCGCAGTGCCCGTGGCACCGGTCAGAAGGATCCGCAAAGATGTCATTGCGCCACTCTCCGCCCAAAGCGGTCGCCGCGCAAGCCATCGCGTACAGAAGACAATTGCGTGGCCGCGCGGCAATCGCTACGCCACGCCCATGCGCCATGAAAGGGACAGAACATGAAACCCATCCGCCTGCTGAGCGGCTTCTTCACCGTGGGCCTCTGGACCCTTCTCAGCCGCGTCCTGGGTTTCGTCCGCGAAGTGATGATCCTGTCGCTGATCGGGCCCGGGCCGGTCATGGATGCCTTTGTGGCCGCCTTCCGCCTGCCCAACATGTTCCGCCGTTTCTTTGCCGAAGGCGCCTTCAACGCGGCATTCGTCCCGATGTTCTCGAAACGGCTCGAGGCGCAGGGCGATCCGCTGGACTTTGCGAAAACGGCGCTGTCCGGGCTGTTCTTTGTGGTGCTGGTGCTGACCGGTCTGGGCATGGTCTTCATGCCCGGTCTGGTCTGGCTTACCGCCGAAGGCTTTGCGGGCGATGCCCGGTTCGATCTGACGGTGGGATACGGGCGCATCGTGTTTCCCTATATCCTGTTCATGTCGCTCTCGGCCCTGTTTTCCGGCATCCTGAACGCAACCGGCCGGTTCGCGGTGGCGGCTGCGGCGCCGGTCCTGCTCAACATCTTTGTCATCTCGGCTCTGACATTTGCCGCGCTGACCGACAGCGCGGCCATTGACTGGCTGGTCTGGTCGATCCCGCTGGCCGGTATCGCGCAGCTGGCGCTCACCTGGCGGGCCGCTGCGGCTGCCGGTTTTCCGCTGCGCCCCGCCCGTCCGCGCTGGACGCCCGAAATGCGCAGCCTTGTCACTATCGCGCTGCCCGCGGCCTTGGCGTCGGGCGTGATGCAGATCAACCTCGTGGTCGGACAACTGGTCGCCTCGCAATATGACAAGGCGGTAAGCTGGCTCTTTGCTGCCGACCGGCTGTACCAGCTGCCGCTGGGCGTTGTGGGCATCGCCATCGGGATCGTACTGCTGCCGGATCTGTCGCGGCGTCTGGCCGCCGGTGACGACAGCGGCGCGCGCCATGCGCTCAGCCGTGCGGCAGAGGTGTCCATGGCACTGACGCTCCCCTCTGCCGTGGCCCTTCTGGTGATCCCGCTGACGCTGGTATCGGTGCTGTTCGAGCGTGGCGCATCCGGTGTCGACGATACCGCCGCCATCGCCACTGCCGTGATGATCTACGCGCTGGGGCTGCCGGCCTTTGTGCTGCAAAAACTGGTCCAGCCGCTCTATTTCGCGCGCGAGGACACCCGCCGCCCGTTCTATTTCGCCCTCGTGGCGATGATCGTGAACGCGGGCCTTGCCTTTGGTCTGGCGCCTGTCGTCGGCTGGCTGGCCCCCGCCATCGCCACCACCATCGCGGCGTGGGTGATGTACGCGCTTCTGACCATAGGCGCGCGCGGTTTCGGCGATGCGGTGCGGATGGACGACAGATTCCGCCGCCGCATCTGGCGGATCATCGCGGCGGCCGCAATCATGGGCGTGGTTCTGTGGTTCTTCAACGTGCAGCTCAACACGCTTCTGGCGCTGCCGTGGTGGCGCGGTCTCGGTCTGCTGATCCTCATGGTGATCGCCGCTGTCAGCTACTTTGGCGTCGGCCAGATGATCGGCGCCTTCCGCCTGCAGGAGTTTCGCGCGAACATGCGGCGCGGCGGCAAGGGCTGAGCCCGCTAGCGGTTGCGCATCCGCGCCAGCATCCGGCCCCATTCGCCCGGCGCGCACAGGAAACTGAACGCAAAGCCGGTGACAAAACCCGCAAGATCGGCAACCCAGCCGTTGCCGACCTCGGCGAACAGGCTCCAGACCAGTTGCAAGCCCATCAGGACGCCGATCAGGCTGAAGGCGCGCAACTGCTGGCCGCCTGTCCCCTCAAGCTTGCGCCAGAGCACGAAACTGTAACCGCCGATCAGGCCATAGACGGGCGGATAGGCCCCGACGAGCCAGACCGGATCGTCCAGAAACAGCCCGTAGGCCAGCGCACCGCCAATACCCGACAGAACGAACAGCGCCAGCATCGCCAGAGATCCCATCACTTCGGCGGCCATCTTGCCCAGGGCCACCATCAGAACGATGGCGATCAGACTGTGGGTAAAGCTCAGATGAATGAACGGATAGGTTACGAACCGCAGCAGATGCTCGATCGGCCATTGCCCCTGTTGCAGCATCGCGTCGAATATCTGACCCGAGAACCCCCAGTCTCGCACCAGATCGAGCCGCCAGCCGATCGCGCTGGGCCCGCCAACCAGCCCCGCCTCGCCAAGGCTGAGGCCTGCTTCGACGCCGGCCATTGCCAGAAACAGCAAGATCACAACGGCGGGGAGCGTATTGAAGGGCGGCTCGAACGCCGGATCGTCGTTTTCGTCTGACATTGCTGGGCCTTTCACAGGGGGGCCGCGCCACGCAGTTGACGCCGCACCCCGCCATGGGTAAGCCCATCGCGACCCCAATTCCAGCCCCATCGGAGCGTTCCATGACCGAGAGCCAATTCACCCCGCGCGTCTTCTCCGGCATCCAGCCTTCGGGCGGGCTGACGCTGGGCAACTATCTCGGGGCGATCAAGCGCTTCGTCGATATGCAGAACGCGGGCGATTTCGAAACAATCTATTGCATGGTCGATCTGCACGCGATCACCGTCTGGCAGGATCCCGAAAAGCTGCGCCACAACACCCGCGAACTGGCCGCAGGATTCATCGCGTCGGGCATCAGCCCCGAAAAATCCATTCTGATCAACCAAAGTCAGGTGCCCGAGCACGCGCAGCTTGCATGGATCTTCAACTGCGTCGCGCGCATGGGCTGGATGGGCCGCATGACCCAGTGGAAGGACAAGGCGGGCAAGAATGCCGAGGCCGCGTCGCTCGGGCTTTTCGGCTATCCCGCGCTGATGGCCGCCGACATCCTGATCTACCACGCCACGCATGTACCCGTGGGCGAGGACCAGAAGCAGCACCTCGAACTGACACGCGATATCGCGACAAAATTCAACCACGACTACGGCGTCGATTTCTTCCCGCTGACCGAACCGGTGATCGAAGGCGCCGCCACACGGGTGATGAGCCTGCGCGACGGATCGAAGAAGATGTCCAAAAGCGATCCGTCCGACGCCAGCCGCATCAACATGACCGACGATGCCGACGCCATCGCCAAGAAGATCCGCAAGGCCAAGACCGATCCGGATGCGCTGCCCTCGGAAGTGGCGGGCCTGAAGGACCGCCCCGAGGCGCGCAACCTCGTCAACATTTACGCAGCCCTCAGCGACCAGTCGGTCGAGGATGTGCTGCGCGAGGTCGGCGGCCAGCAGTTTGGTACGTTCAAACCGGCGCTGGCGGAACTTGCTGTCGCAAAGCTCGCCCCCATCTCGACCGAGATGGCGCGCCTGATGGATGACGTGGGCGAGATCGACAAGCTGCTGGCGAAGGGCGCCGAGCAGGCCCGCGAGATCACCGCACCAATCCTCAAGCGCACCTACGAAATCGTCGGCATGGTCGGCGCCTGATCCGTGCAGCGCCGCACAGGGGCGGCGCGCCGGTCGGGATAGCGCAGGCGCGCGCAGGGGGCTAGGGTGAAGGCCTAGACACAGCGCAGGAGCCTTGCCATGGCACACCCTCAAGTCGGTCACGTCCATCTGAAAGTCGCCAATCTGGACCGCGCGGTAGCGTTCTACCGCGACATACTGGGTTTTGACGTGATGGCCCGCATGGGCGACCGCGCGGCGTTTCTGGGCGCGGGCGGATACCACCACCACATCGGGCTGAACACCTGGGAAAGCGCGGACGGCACACCACCGCCACCGGGATCGACGGGCCTTTACCACGCGGCGTTTCTCTATCCCGACCGCGCAGCGCTCGGCGCGGTGATCGCGCGGGTTCTGGACGCCGGCATCGCGCTGGACGGGGCCGCCGATCACGGGGTCAGCGAAGCGGTTTATCTGCGCGACCCCGACCAGAACGGTGTCGAGCTTTACGTCGACAGGCCCCGCGCCGAGTGGCCGGTCAAGGCGGATGGCACCTATGACCTGATCAACGCACCGCTGGACGTGCAATCGATCATCGACGCGGCCCGTTAAGGTCTTTTTCGAAGTCTCTGAAACTCTCGGCGCGCGTTCTGCGTGGCTTCGGTCGTGCGCGGGCAATAACGCCCGCACCGAAAGAACCGATTGGGAGTACAAGTATGAAGACGTTTCTTGCCACAACAGCACTGATCATCACCGCCGCGGCGGCCCATGCCGAAAATCCGATGGTGGGCGGTGCCGAGATGTTCGCGGACCAGCCGATTGCCGCAAATGCCTCGAACGCGCCGAACCTCACCACGCTCGTCGCCGCAGCCAAGCAGGCCGGGCTGGTGGATACGCTGGCCTCCGATGGTCCGTTCACAGTCTTCGCCCCGACTGACGATGCATTCGGGATGATTTCGGAAAAGTCGCTGATGGCGCTGATGGCGGACAACAACAAGGCGCAACTGGCGCAGATCCTGACCTGCCATGTCGTCGCGGCCGAGGCGTTTTCAACCGATATCGCAGGAATGATTGCCGATGACGGCGGTGCGCATGATGTGCCCACGGTCGGGGGCTGCACGCTGAGCGCCTATATGCAGGGCGGCAAGCTGAAGCTGAAAGATGAAAACGGCCGCGTCGCTACCGTCACCATTGCGGATGTGGACCAGTCGAACGGTGTGGTGCATGTGATCGACCGCGTACTGCTGCCCGCAGGCCAGGCCGGCTGATCACTGCGCGAACGCGACGAACGGACAGGGCCGCCCCTTTGGGGCGGTCCTTTTCGTCTTGTGTACGGACAGGGCGCTGCGGCGCCTCTTTCAGCCAAAACTCGTTTGTAGAGCGGCGCCCCTGCCCCTATCTCTTTGCACAGGGAAACAAAGGGCATCGGAGAGCGCACGTCATGACAACAGGATTTTTCTGGGATGAACGGACCTTCTGGCACGCGGGCGGCAACTATGCCTTCACCCTGCCGCTGGGCGGTCTGGTACAACCGCTTGCCGCCGGTGGCCTGCCCGAAAGCCCCGAAACGAAACGTCGCTTTCGGAACCTGATGGAAGTGACCGGGATCACCCGGGACCTAGATATGCGCAGCGCGGATATGGCCAGCCGGACAGAACTCGAAAGGGTTCATCCCGCCAGATACCTCGATGCCTTCAAGGCGCTATCGGATCAGGGCGGCGGAGAGATCGGCCACCACGCGCCTTTCGCGCAGGGCGGATACGAGATTGCGGCCCTGTCTGCGGGCCTGTCCACCGCTGCCGTGCGGGCTGTCGCAACCGGTGAGTTGACCAATGCCTACGCGCTCAGCCGTCCGCCCGGTCACCATTGCGAACCCGAAGACGCGAAGGGCTTTTGCCTGATGGCCAATATCGCCATCGCGCTCGAGGCAGCCTTTGCCGAGGGCCACATCAAGCGCGCGGTCGTGCTGGACTGGGACGTACACCACGGCAACGGGACCGAGCGCATCTTCTATGACCGCGACGACGTTCTGACCATTTCGCTCCATCAGGAAACGAATTACCCGCTCGATACCGGACATCTGGCGGATCGCGGCGCGGGCAAGGGCAAAGGGTACAACATCAACCTGCCCCTGCCACCGGGCGTGGGCCACGAGGGGTATCTGCACGCGCTCGAGGCGGTCATTCCGCATATCGAAGCCTTCAAACCAGACCTGATTGCGGTCGCCTGCGGGTATGATGCCGCCTGCCCCGATCCGCTGTGTTCGATGCTGGCCACGGCGGATACCTTCCGCCAGATGACACGCCGCATTCGCGAAGTCGCCGAAGCGCAGTGCGGCGGCAAGCTCGTGATGTCGCACGAAGGTGGCTATTCCGAAATCTACGTCCCGTTTTGCGGTCACGCGGTGCTGGAGGCGCTGTCGGACAGCAAGATCACCGCCGAAGATCCTCTGGCGGAGGTGTTTCGCATCCGTCAGCCGAACGACCGCGTCACAGCGTTTCACAAAGAGCTTATCGATGAGATGGCGCAAACACTGGAGAGCACCTGATGCCCGATCCGAACCCCGAGGCCCTGCGTTTTCTGCAAACACGCCGATCGCGGCCCGCAAAAACGCTCAGCCCGCCGGTGCCGGACCGCGACACGCTGATGATGTTGCTGGAAACGGCTGCGCGCACACCTGATCACGGCAAGCTTGAACCGTGGCGCTTCATCGTTGTCGAACGGCCCGCCATGGCTGATCTGGCGGAGCTTGCGCAAAAGCGCGGCGAAGCGCTGGGGCTTGATGCCGAGCAGATCGCCAAGGGACGCGCCCAGTTCGATCAGGGCCACCTCGCGGTCGCGGTGATCGAGGTGCAGAAACCGTCGGAAAAGATCCCCCCGCTCGAGCAGACCTATTCCGCCGGGGCGGTCTGCCTTGCCTTGCTGAACGCGGCGCTGGCCGCGGGCTGGGGCGCGAACTGGCTCAGCGGATGGGCAAGCCATGACCGCAGCTTCATGGCGATGGGTTTCGGCCTTGAGCCGCACGAACGCATCGCGGGGCTGATCCACATCGGCACCGAGAAAAGCACCCCACCCGAGCGGCCAAGACCCAATATTTCAGAGATCACCACATGGAAATAGGCGCTATTTTCCGGGCATTCGGTCTGAGCCTGTCGCAGATCGGCGATCCCCGTTTTGCACGGGTGCTGGGCATCGGGATCGCGCTTACCGTGGCGCTTCTGATCGGCTTTTCCGCGGGGCTGGTGTGGTTTGTCGGATGGCTGGCCGGCGATACCGTCTGGCTGCCGGTCCTCGGAGACGTGCAGTGGATCGACGATCTGCTCAGCTGGGGCGCGCTGGCGCTGATGCTGGTGCTGTCGATCTTCCTGATGATCCCCGTCGCCTCGGCGATCACATCGCTGTTTCTGGACGATGTGGCCGATGCGGTGGAGGCGGTGCATTACCCCGCCCTGCACCAGAAGCCGCGCACGCCCTTCGGCGATGCCCTGCGCGATTCGATCAATTATCTCGGCGTTCTGGTCGGGGTGAACATCCTTGCGCTCATCCTTTACATCATATTCACGCCGGTCGCGCTCATCATCTTCTGGCTGGTGAATGGCCTGTTGCTGGGCCGCGAATATTTCGCATTGGTCGCCATGCGCCGCGTCGGGCGGATGCGCGCCAACGAGATGCGGCGCAAGCACTTCGTCACCATCTGGGCTGCGGGCACGCTCATGGCGATCCCGCTGACAGTGCCGATCCTGAACCTTGTGGTGCCGATCCTAGGCGCGGCGACCTTTACCCACCTGTTCCAGTTCGTGACGACGGAACGCCCCGCCCCACCCAGTTTTCCAGATCGTCAACGCTGATGATGCCGGACAGGATGATGGCCACGAAGACCCCCCAAAGAAGGGCCGCGACAATGGTCGTCCAAAGCGCCTTCTTCTTCAGGTGATGCTGTTCGGGCGCTCCTGCGTGGGTGCCCGGCACGATATCGCCCCGGTCACCCTGCGTCTGGACGCGGATGGGCAGGATGACCAGAAACGTCATGAACCACGTTACCGCGTATAGAACGATGGCTGAGGTGATGCCCATGGCTTACACCTGCTCCAGTTCGACAAGCGCCCCGTTGAAATCCTTGGGGTGCAGGAAAAGCACCGGCTTGCCGTGCGCACCGATCTTCGGCTCTCCGCTGCCCAGTACACGTGCCCCGGTCGATTTCAGGTGATCGCGCGCCGCGATGATGTCGTCGACCTCGTAGCAGATGTGGTGGATGCCACCCGCAGGGTTCTTTTCCAGAAAGCCCTTGATCGGGCTGTCATCGCCCAGCGGGTAGAGCAGTTCGATCTTGGTGTTGGGCAGTTCGATGAAGATCACGGTCACCCCGTGATCGGGCTCGTCCTGTGGTGCACCTACGTTGGCTCCGAGCGCGTTGCGATACTGATCGGCCGCGGCCTCCAGATCCGGCACCGCAATCGCCACATGGTTAAGACGTCCGATCATCGCAATCTCCTTACCGGCTTTCATCCTGGCCCTTATGCGACGGGAAATCGTGAAGGGCAATGCGACCCGTTAACCAAGCCTTAGGTATCGGTGCCTAGTCTGAAATCAAGCCAACGAGGATTCGGAGAGTGCCATGAACAACATCGACCCACTCGCGCAGAACCTGCCGACACCGACCGCCGCGCGGCCTCTGCTGGGGCTGACGGTTCTGGTTGTCGAGGACAGCAGATATGCCTGCGAAGCCATGCGGCTTTTGTGTCTGCGCTCCGGTGCGCGCATCAGACGGGCCGATTGCATCCGCTCGGCGCGGCGCCATTTGCAGGTGTATCGCCCCTCGGTGGTTGTGGTCGACCTTGGCCTGCCGGACGGGGACGGATGTGACCTGATCGCCGAACTGGCGCGCGCCGAAGGCCCGCCGCCGATCCTGTTCGCCACCTCGGGCGACCCGAACGGGGAGGAAGCCGCGCGTGCCGCAGGCGCGATGGGTTTTCTCGCGAAGCCGATCACCTCCCTGTCGCTGTTTCAGGAACAGGTTCTGGCGTTGCTCCCGGCGGAGCGCCGTCCACCCGGTCCCCGTGCCATCGGCAACGAATTCATCGCGCCGGATCAGCTGGCCTACCACGACGACATCGCCCACGCCGCCGACATTCTTGAGAACCCGCCGCACGCAAAAGCGCTCGATTATCTTGCGCAGTTCCTCGCGGGGGTGGCGATATCGGTAGACGATACGTCGATGGTGCAGGCCGCGCAGGCCCTGGCCAACCGCCGCGCCCGCGGCGAAGCAGCAGGGTCGGAGACCGCGCAAATTGCGGGGCTTATCCAGCAAAGATTGTCGCGCAAGATTGCCATCTGACGGAGGCGCGCGTCGGCCCCCCCGACCGTCAGAGGGTCGGGTCGCTGGACGCGCGCACCAGCCGGGTCATGTCACCCAGGCTTTCGCGCTGGCGGCCATGGCTGTCGAAGTTCGAGGGCGACAGCCACGTCGAAAACGCCTCTTTCAGCGCTGGCCATTCCTTGTCGATGACCGCGAACCATGCGGTGTCGCGGTTACGGCCCTTCGTCACCAGCGCCTGCCGGAACACCCCTTCGAAGCTGAAGCCGAGGCGCTGGGCCGCGCGGCGGGACGGGGCGTTGAGCGCATTGCACTTCCATTCGTACCGACGGTATCCCGCCTCGAACGCCCATTGCATCATCAGATGCATCGCCTCGGTCGCGGCGCGGGTACGCTGCAACGACGGGGCGAAACAGATGTTGCCAACCTCGATTGTGCCCGCGTCGGGGGTAATCCGCAGATAGCTTGCCACGCCTTCCCAACCGCCGTTCTCAAGATTCCGGATGGCGTAGAAAACAGGATCTTCGCCCGCTTCCACATCGCGCACCCAGCGGTGGTATTGCGCGGAAGACGCGAAGGGGCCGTTCGGCATGTAATCCCAAAGCCCGTCGTGGCCGGCGAAAGCACGGTGCAGCAGCGCTGCGTGGACATCCGCATTCAACCGGTCAAGCCGTGCATACCGCCCTTCCAGCGACAAACCTGCCGGACGCGGCGGCGCTGTCCAGTCATGAACGATCGCGCCGATCGGCGCGCCAGAGGCTGTACGATCTGTCATCAAAGCAGTGATAGGCGCAGACCCGGCCGCCGCCAAGAGTCTTTGATCGCGGAACCCGAACCATCCTTCGCGCGTATCTAGTGAAACACCGTTTCTGAAGGGATCCCCCATGCCATCGATCTATGACGCGATCAAAGCCGACCACGACAATCACCGCAAACTGCTGGACACCATCGCCGATACGTCCGGAGACAGCGAGAAACGTCAGGAAAGCTGGACCGAGTTCTATCGCGACGTCAAATCACACGCCGCCGCCGAGGAGGAGACGTTCTACTCCAAGCTGATTTCCGAGACATGGGGCCAGGACGCCGCGCGTCATTCGGTGCACGAGCACCAGCAGCTTGACGATCTGATGGAAGAGCTGAACGAGATGGACATGTCATCGCCGGGCTGGCTGACCAAGTTCAAGACGCTGAAACACGACTACGAGCATCACATCGAAGAGGAAGAGGACGAAGTCTTTACCCGCGCGAAAAAGGTGATCGGAGAGGAACAGAACGAAGGCTTCGGGATGCGTTTCGAGGCACGCAAGAAAGAGGAAATGGGCCTGATCGACGAAAAGCGTGAAGACAGCCTCGAAGACTGATCGCGCCACACCCGACATGCAAACGGCCTGCCGCATCCCTGCGGCAGGCCGTTTCTGTTCTGCGCCCGGTTCAGTCCTGCGGGATGACGCGCAGGCCCAGTTCCATCAGCTGGTCCGGCAGTGGCTCTGACGGGGCATTCATCATCAGGTCCTCGGCGCGCTGGTTCATCGGGAACAGGATGACTTCGCGAATGTTGCTTTCCTCGGCCAGCAGCATCACGATCCGGTCGATCCCGGCAGCGCATCCCCCGTGGGGCGGCGCACCGTATTGGAACGCGTTGACCATCCCGCCGAAACGCTTGCGTACTTCTTCTTCGCCGTAACCTGCGATCTCGAACGCCTTGAACATGATCTCGGGCTTGTGGTTCCGGATCGCGCCCGACACCAGCTCGTAGCCGTTACATGCCAGATCATACTGGTAGCCACGGACCTCCAGCGGATCCCCCTCCAGCGCTTCCATCCCGCCCTGCGGCATGGAAAAGGGGTTGTGTTCGAAATCGATCTTGCCGGTTTCCTCGTCGCGCTCGTAGATCGGGAAATCCACGATCCACGCAAAGGCAAAGCGGTTCTTGTCGGTCAGACCCAATTCTTCACCGATGACGTTGCGCGCACGGCCCGCCACCGCTTCGAAGGTCTTGGGCTTGCCCCCGAGGAAGAAAGCGGCATCGCCGACCTCAAGCCCCAGTTGCTGGCGGATCGCCTCGGTCCGCTCGGGGCCGATGTTCTTGGCCAGCGGGCCTGCAGCTTCCATGCCCTCACCCTGATCGCGCCAGAAGATATAGCCCATGCCGGGCAGACCTTCCTTCTGGGCGAAAGCGTTCATGCGGTCGCAGAACTTGCGGCTGCCGCCACCGGGTGCGGGGATGGCGCGGATTTCGGTGCCGTCCTGTTCCAGCAGCTTGGCGAAGATCGCGAAACCGGAGCCCGCGAAATGTTCTGACACGACCTGCATCTTGATCGGGTTGCGCAGATCGGGCTTGTCCGATCCGTACCACAGCGCCGCGTCCTTGTAGGAAATCTGCGGCCAGTCGGCCGGCGCATCGACAACCTTGCCGCCGCCGAACTCCTCGAACACGCCTGCGATGACGGGCGAGACGGTATCGAACACGTCCTGCTGCTCGACAAAGGACATCTCGAGGTCGAGTTGGTAGAAATCCGTGGGCGACCGATCGGCACGGGGATCTTCGTCGCGGAAGCACGGCGCGATCTGGAAATACTTGTCAAAGCCCGACACCATCAGCAGCTGCTTGAACTGCTGCGGCGCCTGCGGCAGCGCGTAGAACTTGCCGGGATGCAGGCGCGACGGCACCAGAAAATCGCGCGCGCCTTCGGGCGAGGATGCGGTGATGATCGGCGTCTGGAATTCGCGGAACTCACGGTCCCACATGCGCTTGCGGATCGACGCGACCACGTCGGAGCGCAGCGTCATGTTGCGCTGCATCCGCTCGCGCCGCAGGTCGAGGTAGCGGTAGCGCAGGCGCGTTTCTTCGGGGTATTCCTGATCGCCGAAGACCTGCAACGGCAGATCGCCGTTCACGCGGCCCAGCACTTCGATGCCGCGGGCGTAGACCTCGATCTCGCCGGTGGGCAGCTTTGCGTTCACCAGCTCGGGATCGCGGGCCTTTACGGTACCGTCGATGCGGATGCACCATTCCGAGCGGACCTTTTCGACCTCGGCGAAAACCGGGCTGTCGGGATCGCAGATCACCTGCGTCATTCCGTAGGTATCGCGCAGATCGATGAACAGAACCCCGCCGTGATCGCGCACGCGATGGACCCAGCCCGACAGACGGACGGTATCGCCGACATTGGAGGCATCGAGCGAGGCGCAGGTGTGGGTTCTGTAGGCGTGCATGGCGGTCCCTTTCATTGGGCGAATATCGCGCGCAGCTACACCGCGCGCGGGCCTTGAAGTCAAGGGGACAGGGCAGGATTTGGTCGCCCTTGGCGCTGGATCAGCGCCCCGGGGCCGGTAAAAGCCGTTTCTAGATCAGCCGCCCCATGGCAACGGCTGTGTCAATCATCCGGTTGGAAAAGCCCCATTCGTTGTCGTACCAGCTGAGGATGCGGACCATGTTTCCCTCCAGCACGCGGGTCTGGTCGAGGTGGAAGACCGACGAATGCGGATCGTGGTTGAAATCGGAGCTGACCAGCGGTTCGTCCGTATATCCCAGCACGCCCCGCATCGGCCCGTCCGCCGCCGCGATGATCGCCGCGTTGATTTCCTCCACCGTCGTGTCGCGCGCGGCCTCGAATGTCAGGTCTACCGCCGACACATTGGGCGTCGGCACGCGGATCGCCACCCCGTCGAGCTTGCCCGCAAGCTCCGGCAGGACCAGCCCCACGGCCTTTGCCGCCCCTGTCGAGGTCGGGATCATCGACAGCGCAGCCGCCCGGGCGCGGTAGAGATCCTTGTGCATGGTATCGAGCACGGGCTGATCGCCGGTATAGCTGTGGACGGTGGTCATGAAGCCCTTGTTGATCCCCACCGCCGCGTTCAGTACCTGCGCCACCGGCGCCAGGCAGTTCGTCGTGCAGGACGCGCAGGAAACGATGATATCCTCGCCGGTCAGGGACGCGTGGTTCACCCCGTAGACAACCGTCCTGTCCACCCCATCGCCGGGGGCGGAAATCAGCACCCGGGACGCCCCGTTATCAAGGTGCGCCTGACAGTCCTCGGCAGAGCGGAACACCCCGGTGCATTCCAGCACGACGTCCACGTCCTGCCATGGCAGGTCCGCGGGATTGCGCAGCGATGTGACAGCGATCGGCCCCCGCCCCGCGTCGATGGTATCTCCCGAAACGGTGATCTTTCCGGGAAAGCGGCCATGGACGCTGTCGTAGCGCAGAAGATGGGCGTTGGTCTTGATCGGTGCGAGATCGTTGATCGCGATGACTTCGATATCCTCGCGATCGTACTCGTAAATCGCGCGCAATATGTTGCGCCCGATGCGTCCAAATCCGTTAATGGCTACCTTGATGGTCATACTGCGCTCCCTTCAGTCCGGTCTGCGCGGAGCCTAGACAGTTAGCGCTAACATATCAAGGCGGCGATTACGGCATCGCTGGCACGGCGATTTCGACTAGCTGAGGGCCTGGAATTCGACGCGGCGATTTTCGTCCGCGCGGCTGTCGGCCTGATTGGCCGGGAATCGTTCGCCCATGCCGATGGTTTGCAAACGTTCCGGCGCGATGCCGCAGCTTTCTGTCAGGTGGCGCGCGACCTCTTCGGCGCGCAGGGTCGACAGCCGTTCGTTGTATTCGGCCGAGCCCGATGTATCGGTGTGGCCGACGATCCGCACAAGGTTGATATCCGTCTGCTGGAGCACCTGGCACATCTTCGCAAGCTTGGGTTTCTCAGCCTCGGAAAGGGCAGCGGAATCAAAGCCGAAGGTGATGCGCAGGTTGACCTGAAGTTCCGGATCAAGCTGGCCGAAAACCACAGGCTGCGCCACCAGCGGCTTGTTGGGGTCAGTGGTATTCTGCGCGGCGTCGGCCGTGACGGTTGCCGCCGTTTGCGGCGCCGCAGAGGCATCATCGACGGTCACCAGTTTCAGCCCGCGCGTGGCCCCCAGCGGATTTGCATTGGCTTCGCTGAATGCTTCTTTCTGGCGCTCGAAAAGCGCTGCAAGCTCTTCGACCGAAAGGTCTTCCTGAGCGGCGAGAGGGGAGGCGAGAAAGCCGAGAGCGGCTATCGCAGCGGGTATGGCAAAGCGCATGGATCTGGACCTGTCGTAAAAAAGAATTTGATATGAACGAGGGCTAGGGTATCATCAAAATCGTTTCAAAGCAGCTATTTTTTGAGTTTTCCTATGCATAATTTCCCCGATTCCGGTCCGTTCGGACCGGCTCCGGCCTGATCGGCGGCGGTCGCGGTGTCCGCCCCCATAACCCGCATTCCTCCGCTGCTGCCCGTAGCCGCGCCGCGGCTATACGGGGCGGGTCTGACCCACACGGGCCTCGTGCGCGAACGTAACGAAGACGCGATCCTGACCGATCCGTCCGGCGTCCTGTGGGCGGTCGCGGACGGGATGGGCGGCTACGGGCACGGCGACGTGGCGTCGGATATCGTGATCGAAAGACTGAGCGAGATCACCGATGCGGCGCTGGCCCCGCAAGCCCTGCGTGCGCAGTTGCACAGTGCCAATGCCGACATTCTGGCCCAGACGCGTGGATCGGGGCAGATGGGCGCCACGGTGGTTGCCATGCTGGTGCAGAATTCCGCGGCAACCATTGTCTGGGCAGGCGATTGCCGCGCCTACCTGTTGCGTGGGCGGTCGCTGCGCCTGCTGACCCGCGACCACACGGTCGTTCAGGACATGGTCGACGAGGGTCTTTTGGGCGACAGCGACCGCGAGAGCCACCCAGAACGCCACATCGTCACCCGCGCGGTCGGGGTAGAGCCGGAGCTCGATATCGACGCCACGGTCGTGCCGCTGGTGAATGGCGACAGGTTGCTTTTGTGCAGTGACGGGCTGACCGCCTGCCTTGGCGATCAGGATATCGCAGAACATATGAGGGATGCGGCGACACCCGAGAAAATGTGCGATGCGCTTGTGATCGCGGCCCTCGAATTCGGGGCGCCCGACAATGTATCGGTCGTTTCGGTCTTCGCGGCGGAGGCCTGAGCATGCGGGAAGGTACGCTGATCGGTCCCATCATCATCGCCATCGGCCTCGTGCTCGCCGCGATCTGCCTTGCCGTTGTGGGCGCTCTGTTGCAAACGGCGGACAGCAGCGTGCAACTGCGGCTGGAGCGTACGGAAGCCGACAGCGCGCGGCTGCGCGGCGAGATCGAAACCCTGCGCTCGGAATTGCGTGACGCCGAAGACCAGCTGAAAAAGCTGGCCGAGGAGGTGGCGCTGGGTGTCGGCGCCGCCCCCATGCCGCAGGGCGGCGGGGACCTGACGGTTGTCCCGCCCACAGACTTGCCGGACGAGGAGCACGGCGGCACCGAAGCGATGACCGAGGTGATGAAACTGGCCAAGGCACGGTTCAACCAAGGCATCACACAGCCGCGCAACAGCGTCATGCTGGACGTGCTCGGTGCACCCCGCACATCGAAAACCGTGGATTGCAGCGGTGTAACCCAGCCCAAGCTGAAATCCCTGCTGGAGACCCGTCAGGTCGGGCCGATCCGCGTGACGATGCTGAAACCCGCGCTGGAGAGCCTCGAACGCATCGTCGCGCGCCTGAAAGAAAGCGAGCCGGACATCCACGATGCGCTCGGCACGGCGGGGGCGCTGTGCGCGCGGCTGATCCGCGGCTCCAGTTCCTCGTGGTCGAACCATTCGTGGGGCACGGCGATCGACGTGAAGCTTCAGGGGCGGCTCGACGGGTTCGGGGATGGCGGCACGCAGTTCGGCCTTTTGCTGCTGGCCGAACTCTTCAACGAAGAAGGGTGGTACTGGGGCGCGACCTATAACCGCGAAGATTCGATGCATTTCGAAGTGGGGGTAGAGACGCTGCGCAAATGGCAGGCCGAGGGCAAGCTGTAGCCGATGGCAGCCCCTGCCGCCTCCGCGCTGGATCGTGCCGCAGGTCCCGTTCTGGCCTTTGTCGACGATCTGGAACGGCAGGCGCGCGCGGGTGCCGCGGAACTGGTGGACCGCGCCGAGGCTGAACTGCGCCGCTTCGAAAGCGATGCCGCGCGCGCCGGTGTCGCCCGCAACGCGATCAAACCCGCCCGCTATGCGCTGGCGATGCTGATGGATACCCGCGCGCGCGGCCTGCCCGATCTGTCCCTGAGCAGGTGGTCTGTTCTGGCCCAGCGCCAGCTTTTCGAAGGCCACGACATGCCCGTGGCCCGCATCCGCGAATTCCACGCGACGGCGGCGCGGCAGGGCCCCGAATACGTCGATCTCGAACGGTTTCTCGGCGAGGTTCTTGCGCGGGCCGAGGCCGGGCGCAACGCCCACCGCCGGATCGAGGGGGCGAACTGGAGCCTCAGGATCGCGCTTTATCTTCTGGTGCTGGTTGCGGGTCTCGCCGGCTATGCAGGATGGCTCGAACACAGGTTTCACGCGCGCCTGATCTCGGCCTTCGACGCCGAGGCGCTGAACATCGGGCTTGACCGGGCGCAGGAAGGGCCGGCGCTGGTGCAGCGGCTGGACGAGATGCGCGATGCCGTCGACCGTGTCGCGCGCACCGCTGCCGAAGCGCCGCTGCGCGGGCAGTTGCGGCTGCCGTTCGGCGACGGGCTGGCCCACGCCGAAGCGATCTATGACGCCGCCATCGCCCGCCATGCCCCGACCGCAATCGCCAGTGCAATCGAGGACGTGCTCGCCACCGAAGGGGACGGCCTCATTCTCTACGATGCGCTTCGCGCCTGGTCGGTTCTGACCGGCGCCGAAGACTGGAGCCCGGCCTACCTGCAAGGCTGGATCGAGGACAACGGCGCGCGTGTCGGTCTGGCAGGTCTGGGACCACACGCCGCACGCCTCGACGGGCCGCGCCCCGCGATCACCGCACAGGACACCTTGGTGATGGATCAGGCCCGCAGCTTTGCCGCCGAAGTGCCGGAGCCCGCGCGCGCGTGGCTCGAACTGCTGAGGTCGGAGAGAATGCGCGCGCTGCCTGCGTGGCACCCGACGCAAGAGGTCACCGCGCTGGAAACGGTGGTTCTGCGCCGCTCGGGCAAGCCGATCGAGACGCCTGTACCGGGCCTTTTCACGGCGGATGGCTGGGTAGAGGCGCGCGATTTCGCCGTGGGCGGCGCGGTTCAGAAAGCGCGGGATGTGGCGCCGAAAATCGTCGGACGTGCCCTGCCTGCGGAAAACGGATCCCCCGATCTGTTGATGGACAGATTGCACGTCGAAACGCTGGAGCGGTGGAAGACGTGGCTTGCCGATCTCAGAGTACGGCCCTTCGCACAACGCGAGACGGCGATCATCGTCTCGGGCGCATTGGCCCAGCCCGAAAACCCGCTCACCGCGCTGTTGCGGGCGGTCTGGGTCCAGTCCGGCGGCGCGGACCGGGGCCGCACCCATGCACAGCAATTGATGCTGGCGCGCGAATTCGGTGCGATGATCCAGTATGTCGAACAGGGCCGGATGACCGAAATCTCGCGCCTGTTTTCGCAACTCAACGTGGCGCTGGGGGCCATAGATATCGACGCGGGCCGTGGCACCCGCCGCCTGATGAGCATTCAGGACCGCGCCCGCTCTATCGCGGCACTGAAAAGCGCACCCCGTATCGTGGTGCAGATCGCCGAAGACGTGCTGGCGCAATCCGCCCTGCCCGAGCAGGGCCAATCCGCCAACCCGCTGACCCGTGGCTGGCAAAGCCAGGTCTACCCGCTGTGCCGCGAGACGCTGGCGCGCTATCCCTTCGCCGACACCCAGGATGCGTCGATGGCCGATGTTACCGCGCTGCTGGGACCGACCGGCGCGCTCAGCACCTTTGTCCGCCAGAGCGCCGCGCCCTTTCTCGAAACGGCAGAGAGCCCGTGGCGCTGGAAACCAGAGGCCCGTTTTGCGGGTGTGACCCCCGAAAGCGCCGCGTTTCTGGAACGCGCGATGCAAGTGGCCGAAGGCCTGTTCGCGCCCGATGGCCAGATGCGGTTTGATCTGACGCTGGCGGCGCTGGCCGAACGGGGCCAGACAATGGTGGCCATCGGCGGCAGCGCGCAGGCCGTTCGCGCAACGGGTGCGCCCGCGGCGCTGGTCTGGCCCGGACCGCAGCCGCAGATCGGCGTCGAGGTCAGCTTTCGCGAGGCCGCGGATGCTGAGCGCATCCTGCACAGCGGCCCATGGGGTCTGATGCGGCTGATCGACGGTCTGCGCCTGCGCCAGCGCGACGACGGCCAGCGGATGCTGCTGGACCTGCGCAGCAACGCCGGCCGCGTGTTTCTCGAGATGGAATTCGCCACGCCCCTCAACCCCGTGTCGGTGCGCAGCGCCATGCGGGGCCTCGCCTGCCCGCCCAGCCTGTGAGGTATTTTTCGCCCCACCTGCCCAGATTTCCTGTATAGTTTTCGTGTTTGTATCAAATCCTTTTTATCGACTCGCGCTCTGACCGAAGGAGCAGACCCATATGGAACCCCGCATTGCAACTTTGTTTACGCCTTTACAACAGCTGTCAGGCCCCGACGGCAGCCCGATGGACGCGCTGCTGTTTGCGCATCTCACCGGGAGCGACTGCGTCAGCCGCTGTTTCGAACTGGACGTGCTGGCCGAAAGCATAGACCCCAACATTGACGCCGCAGACCTACTGGGAAAGGCGATCACGATCGCCGTCCATCCCGACCCGTCGGCGCCGGAGACCATCCGCAGCTTTCACGGGATCGTGGACAGGTTCGTTTTCGAAGGAAACGATGACGACGATTTCTACCAGTACCGGCTGATCCTGCGTCCGATGCTCTGGCAGCTGTCAAAGCAGACCGACAACCGGATTTTCCAGAACATGTCGGTGCCCGACATCATTACCGAAGTGCTCGATGTCAACGGGATCAACGACTACCGTTTCGATCTGAAAGGCAGATTCGCTAAGCGCACCTATTGCGTGCAGTTCGGCGAGACGACTCTGGATTTCCTCCAGCGACTGATGGAACACGAAGGCATCCGCTATTTCTTCGAATTTCAGGAAGAGGCGCATGTTCTGGTCATCGCGGACGGGAATTCTGCCGCACCGGTACGCACCATCCGGTTCGAACCGAACGATCTGCAATCGACTGTCGGCGAGGGGGTGATGTCGCGACTGACGCGGACCGACAGCGTGGTGACCGCAACGCATACGGTGAACGATTACAATTTCGAAACCCCCTCCGCCGATCTGATCAACCGATCGGAGAACGGCGGCAGGCATGCCATCGACGACAAGGAACGCTATACCTATCCCGCCGGTTTCACGGAAAGCGCGGCAGGCGGCGATATTGCCGAAGTCCGGCTTGATGAAAACAGGTCCCTGCAACAAAGGATCACCGCCCGCTCGAACGCGAGCGACATATGGTCGGGCGAAGTCATCAAACTGATTGAATATCCGCGCGATGCGGAGAACCAGACATACCTCACGCTTGGTGTCGATTACGACATTCTGGACGGCCAGTATTCGGCCGGAACCGATTTTGACCGCGATGTCGGGATCATCACACAGCTGCATCTGTTTCCATTGGACGGTGTGCGGGAATACAGGCCCCCGCGCACGACCCCAAAACCGGTCATGAAAGGCCCGCAGACCGCGCGCGTTGTCGGTCCTTCGGGCGAAGAAATCTATACGGATGAATACGCGCGGGTGAAGGTACAGTTCTTCTGGGACCGGCTGGGGGACTGGGACGAGGGCTCGACCTGCTGGATCCGTGTCAGCGCCGCATGGGCCGGTGCGGGCTGGGGGTTCATCCAGATCCCCCGGATCGGTCAGGAGGTGATCGTCGATTTCCTCGACGGTGATCCCGACCGCCCGATCATCACCGGACGGGTCTACAACGCGGAACAGATGCCGCCCTACGACCTGCCCGCCAATGCCACGCAATCGGGGTGGAAATCCGCAAGCTCCAAGGGCGGCGGCGGCTGGAACGAACTGCGGTTCGAGGATCTGAAAGGCTCCGAGGAGGTCTATTTCCAGGCCGAGAAAGACCACAACGAGCTGATCAAGAACAACGAGACGCGCCACATCGGGAATGATTTCGCCGAAGAGGTCGTGAACAACGCCAAGCAGGACGTTGGCGTGAACCGCGACGAAACGGTGGGCAACAACAAGACCACCAGCGTTGGCGTCGACCGCACCGTCGATATCGGCAACAACGATACCGAAACCGTGGGCGTCGACCGTTCGCTGACCGTCGGCGCGAACGAGACCATCTCGATCGGGGCGAATTCGACAGAAACCATCGGTGTGAACCACAGCCAGACAGTCGGTGCGAACCAGACCATCACGGTCAGCGTCGCGCGGGTGGACACCGTGGGCGCGGCCGAGACGCGCACGGTGGGCGCGGCCCAGGTCAACTCGATCGGGGCGACCCGCCAGATGACGGTCGGGGCGACCCAGACCCACGAAATCGGCGCCACCGACACATGGAAGATCGGTGCAGGCCAATCCGTCGAAATAGGCATGGATCAGGCCACCGAGGTCGGGGCGAACCACAGCCTGAATGTCGCCGAAAGCAGCGCACACGCCATTGGCAAGGATCTGTCCTTCACTGTGGGCGAGAACATGAACGTCGAGGTCGGCAAGGACATCGTCGTCAAGGCGGTCGACAGCATCACCTTTACCTGCGGCGATGCGAAATTTCAGATGAAGAAGGACGGTACCATCGTTCTGGAAGGCAAGGATCTGACGATCAAGGGATCGGGCAAGATCAACGTGAAGGCCAGCAGCGACGTCACGATGAAGGGCAGCAAGATCAACATGAACTGATCTGCGCCAGTTGCGGCAACAGAACCTGCGGGGCGTCTGCCCGCTGCCCCGCCCACCACATCACAGCGGGTTTCAGCGCCTCGCCCGCCGCCGGTGGCAGCGCTGTGTTGCGCAACGCATCGGCCAGCGTATCGGCGTCACATTCGCCATCCGCCGCGCGCAAGAGCAGCGGCCAGACGCCATCGGCCCAGCCATCCGCCCCGGCGCGGTCGGTCCCCGACAGCGGCACCAGAACGCACAGCGGATAGGACCGCCCGACGGCATCCCCGCTCGGCTCGACCAGTATGATCCAGTCGGATGCACCCAATTGCAGAACGATCCGCACGCCCCCTTCGGGCCAGCCACAGGCACCGCGCGCGATATCGACCAGATGCGCGCTCAGCCACGCATCGAGTGGGCCGCGGACACCCGGCGGCATGCCCCGCGCGACGAAATCCCCCGCTGAAGGCAGTTTGCCGAAAAAACCAGAACCCACCGGCGCTCAGAATCCGCGCGGGCAGGAAAACCCGGAGAACATTTCCAAATCGAAGGGGTTTTCGACCGAGTTGGCCCGCAAGTTGAAATTGGCCGAGAAACCTCCGGCCGAGAGCCGGAGATCAAAGGCTTCGGGCAGGGCTGTGGGCGACAGGCGGCCTTTGCGGATGAGACGCAGGATCGCCCAGCTTCCGGTTTCCGACGTCACCAGTTCGGCCGTGCCGTTCACCGGCGCGAAGCTGAGCGTGATCATGTTGGTGCCGTCCGGTCCCGGCCATGTCATCGGCGCGGGACGTGCGGCGGCGTTGAAATAGCTCAGGTTTTGCCCGTCGACGTTCAGGGTGACGCGGCTGGCGTTGGCAGAAAGGTCCGTCGGCTCCAGCGAGAAAGCCATGACCGGCCCCGCACCGCCCGGAAACAACGCATCGCGCATCGCACGGGCGTGCTCGAACGGCTCCAGCGATGCGGCGTCCAGCCCGAAATCCGCCCGCCAGCGCCACGGGCGCACGGCATTGTCTATATAGGGCTGGAGATGATCGTTGATGAACTTGTCCATCAACCCGCCTCCGCCAAAGAGCCGCGCGAAATCGAGCGTATTGACGTCGATGGCGCTGGACTGATCGAAAGGATACCGGCCCGATGTGGCAGAGGTGCAGAACGGCAGGACATCGGCACGCCAACGGGCGTTCAGCTGCGCAATCACCGCTTCGCGGGTGACGGCGATCGTATCCCCGGCGATCCCTGTCAGCCATGTGTCTATCGGATCGGGCAGAACGGCGGCTTCATTGGCGATGGCACCGGTCAACTGCGGCAATCCTCCCCGTGCCAGCAGCGCAGCCTGCGGATCGGGGCTGGCGGCGACGGTCTGCAATTCGTTCGACAGCGCCGTCAACGCCGCCACCGCATCGCCCAGAAGCGGCGGTTGGCCGTCGACTTCCTGCACCGTCGCACGGATCGGCGCGAAATGGTTCGACACGATCTCGCCCGGCGGGCGCGGAGGCGGGCCGTCGGTCTTGGTGGTGCGCGCGATCTTGGCGCCCGTCTTGACCAGTTTGCCCAGCTTGCCCAGCTTCGACGCGGCCTTGAGCGCCCCTTTCTGTGCGGCGGCGTTGCCGTCGCCCTCTTCTTCGACGCGGGCAAGATGGGTCTCGTAGACCACGGATTCCAGAAGCCGTTTCAACGCCGAATCCGCCGATGCGAGATCCTTGAGGTTCTGGCGCGCCTGCGCCAGATCGCCAATCGGTGTCAGCCGCACGTCGCGCAGGAACCCGTCCCACTGCGAGATGAAATCATCGTAGTAGAGCTTGAGAATATCCTGCTCCAGCGTCTCTTCGGACGCCTCGGCGCTTTCGGAACAGCCGCCCGCGAATACCGCACGGTCAAGGATGGCCTGCGCCGCGACCTCGGGCACGAGCGGCAGAACGACCTGATGGAAACCGTCGTAGGTGAAGGCCCCCGGCAGGCCCACGCGCAGGGTCTGCTCTGACAGGCGGGTCAGGACGCGGGGTCCGTTCGGCCCTGTCTTTTCGGCCGGGATCCAGTCCTTCAGGCCGGTCACCGCCGGATCTGTGCGCAGGTTGCGGTAGGCCCGCACCGCAAGCGGAATCGTGCAGATGCTTTCCAGCGCGACCGAAACCAGCGCCGGGTCATGTTCGATCTTGTCGGGTTCGCCCGACATGCGCGACAGGGCCGCAAGCTGGTGATCGACGGATTCTTCGGTCGGAAACGGATCGATCGGTGCGAACTCCGGCAGGACAACCTGCCACCACTGGCCCAGAAACGCGGCGTCATAGGGCGCCTGCCCCGTCATCATCTGGTAGGATTTCAGCGCGCCAAGCAGGAACTCGGGATCCCGCGAATGCCGCCACATCGTCGCCTCCAGAAGGGCGACCATGCGCGGCTCCAGGATATTGCGCAGGGTCTGGTCGTAAGCGATGGCATGGATCTGCGCCAGCTCCGGCTCCGCCGTCGGGCCGATCAGCGTCAGGGGGCTAGGCGCCACCGAAGTCTGCGCATTCGCGGTTTCGTTCGCCGCTTCCAGCGCGAGGTTGAGGTCGAGCGGATCGGTGGGCGCCTGACGCGCGGCGACATTGGCCAGCCGCGCGGACAGGTTCGTCAGCTGCCGTTCCTGTTCGCCCAGCGCACCGTTGTAGCGCAAAAACGAAAACAGAAAGACAGTCCCCAACAGCACGGTCACCAGCGTCGCACCCGCAAGCGTTCCGCGCCAGATCCACCGGCGCCGTTCCTCGGCGCGCGGATCGAACCGGCCCAGCCCCGCCTCGGGAAAGATCAGATCGGTCAGCAGGTTACGCAGGAAAAAGCTGCGGGTGGTGCCATGCGCACGGCGCGCGGGCATCGGTGCGGACAGGCCAAGCGAGCCCGCGATCCCCGACACCATCCGGTCGATGGGAGAGCCTTCCTGCGTCGCCGATGTGAAATAGATCCCGCGCATCCACGGGCTTTCCTCGTAGCGGCTTTCGCCGAAAATCGCTTCGACCAGAACCTTGAGAGGTCCGGTCAGCTGGTCGAGCTGACCGGGAAAGCGGAACACCTCGGCGCGCTGGTCCAGCGGCAGATCATCGGCAATCCGCGCGGTCAGCCGCTCTTCGAGCGCTTCTTGCAGAACGCGCATCTCGCGCTCGATGGTCAGGCCGTCCACGCGGTCACCGGTGCCCAGTGTCGCCCCCCAGACCTGTTCGCGGTCCTGCGCGTTCAGATCGCCAAAATACGCCTCGAACCCCGGCACCAGATCAGCCTTGGTGATCATCAGGTAGACCGGCAGCTTCAGCCCCGTCTCGCTGCGCAGTTCCGCCAGACGCTTGCGGATCTCGCGGCCATGTTCGCGGATTGCGGTATCGTCCGCGGCCAGTTCCTGCACCGAAAGCGTCAGGATCACGCCGTTCAGCGCGCGGCGCCCGCGGTGTTTGACCAGCAGATCGACAAAACCCTTCCACTCTGCCGCATCGACATCCGGATCGCTTTGCTGCTGGACATAGCGCCCTGCGGTATCGATCAGGACCGCGTCTTCGGTAAAGAACCAGTCGCAGTTCCGCGTCCCGCCGATGCCTTTCAGATCGTCGGACAGGTCTATGGGAAAATGCAGGCCCGACTGGCGCAGCGCGGTGGTCTTGCCGGTGCCGGGCGGACCGATGATGACGTACCACGGCATGTCGCGCAGAAACTTGCGCCCTCCCAGTTTCGATCGCTTCATCTGCTCCATGATGCCCTGGAACTTCGCCTGCACCTCGGCCAGATTCTCGTCACCCGGACGTGACGCGGTTTCGGGATCGGGCGCGGCCAGTTCCGCGACAAAGGCGCGGTTGGCGCGCGCCGCTCGCATCTGGCGCAGCAGCATCGTGACAAGCCACAGGATGATGATCACGCCGATCACGATGATGCGCGACAGGTCGCTGGCAAGCGGTGCCGCCTCGCCCACGCTGATCAGCGGCCCGTAAAACCAGATGAGCGTGCACAGGATCACGATTCCGATCAGCGTCCAGAGGAACCGCGAGAACAGGAAACCGAGGATCTTTTTCAACGCGCCCATGGTTCAGACCTTCTTTTGCAGAATGATTTCGACGCGGCGGTTGCGCGCACGGCCCTCGCGGGTCGCGTTGTCGGCAATCGGGTCGGTTGCCGCGCGCCCCTCGGAAGTGACCAGACCGGCGGGGACACCCGCCGCGATCAGCATGTCGGCGATGGTCTTGGCGCGCGCCTCTGACAGGCCCTGATTGGACCGGAACGGATTAGAGGTGCGCACCTGAATGCTGTCGGTGTGGCCGACGACCTGCACCTGCCCGATGAAATCGATGTTCTCGACGATCACACCGGCCATACTGTCGATCAGGGCCGCGTATTCGCCGTTCAGATCGGCCTTCGCCGACCGGAACACTTCGGGCGATGTGCCCTGAACAACCACAACGGCAAGCGAGACGTCCTCGCGACCGGTCAGGGCTGAAACCCTTTCTTCGGGGGCCGCTTCGGCAAAGAGCGGCAGCAATTCGAAAACCAGCGGATCGGCGGTGAGCTGCGGTTGCTCAACCGTTTCGATGACGGGGCGAAAGATATCGGCGCGTTCGGGCGGCGGCAGCACACCGGCGAGGGTAAAGAGCTGCTCGCCCCGGTTCGACAGCTTGACCCCGAGCCCCACGTAGATCGCCGTCACCAGCGCAAGGGCGATCAGGCCGATCGACCACAGCGGCACGATGAACCGCTTTTCCTCGTCCTGCACCTCGACCCCTTTCCAGTGCGGGGCAAGTGGCGCCTCGGCGGCGTCGCGGTCGCGCAGCAGGCGGCTGATCTGTCCGCGCAGGGCCGCAATCGCGGCCTCACCCTGCCCGCCCTCGACGCGGTACTTGCCCCGAAACCCCAGCGAGAGGCACAGGAAGACAAGCTCCAGCAACTGCGGATCGCGTTCGGGAAAGCGGATCAGATCCTCGGCCAGATCGAAGAAACGCTCACCCGCATCGACGTTGCCGTACATCGACACCACCAGCGGCATACGCGGCCAGCCGCTGTTGCCCCCCCACGGCGTATTGAGCGCGATGTCGTCCAGAAGGGCGGCCACGAACCATGCCCCCTGATCCGCACGGCTGAGCGGCACACCCGCCGATACCGCAGCATCGCGCGATTGCGTCAGCGTGTCGTGCAGCCGGGTGCGCAGAACGTCGGGGTTTTCCGGCGCGGTGGCACGTTCAAGTTCCGGCGCCAGTCCCAGAAGGGCCGCATAGGCATTGACGAGGGGGTTGTCACTGGCGCGGGTTGTGCGGATCGGCGCACCGCGTGGCGCGGCGGCCGCAGGGGCCTGCGCTGCCTGCGAAGCGCGGCGCACCGGTCGGATGCGGGTGCGTCCGGCGTCGTTCTCAAGGCCAAATGGATCATCCGCGCTCATATCGTTCTCACCTGTTTACCGCGTAGCAGTCGATTTCCGGCTCGCGTTCGAATTTTCCGGCCACCCCCACCACAAATCCCGGCGCGTCCTGCAATGCCGCCCAGTGCTCCGACTGCCGGTCGAGTTCGAGGCATAGCCGGTCGCCGTCGTAGGGGATCTCGCGCGGCTGGCTGTTGAGAGGTTTCAGCGGGATGCCGGTCAGCCGCGACTTCCACAGCGTTTCGAACTGGTCCGCAGCACCGACTGTCGCCTGATCGACGAAGAACTTGCGCAGCATCTTTTCCGACATGTCACCGCCCACGCGCAGCACGATCCGGTTGCTGGCGATGATTTCGGGATTGTCGATGCGCACGGTCCAGATGTTTTCCGAATGCCGCGAAACGCGCAGGGCGCGCGACTTCGGCTCGACATGGCGCAGCGACAGCACCAGCGACCGAAGCGTATCGGCCAGCGCCTGAAAGCTCAGCTGCGGATCGGCGTGGTCGTAGGGTGGCAGATCGCCCAGCCTGCGCGCCGAAGCGCCGTAGGTCGCCATCCGTCCCGCGATCCCCGCAAGGGTCTGGTAAAGCGTCGCGGGGTGGACGTTGTTCTGCGCGGCGAGATGGCTCAGTTCGGGGCGCGCGCTGTTGGCAAGCTCGAGGATCAGCAGGTTTTCCATCGACGCGCCGGTTCCGCCCAGAACCATCGCACCGTGGGCATCCGCGATCCGGTCCATGCCGTTGACCAGTTCCTTGAGAAGCTGCGCGTACCACGCCACCGCCTCGATCCGCAGGGCAGGTGCGAGGAATCCCTTGTCCAAGGCGACTGCACCGTCACTGTCGAGCCCCTCGACCCGTGCGATTGGCATCGTAACGTAGCCTGCGGTTTCATCCCCCGGCAGCAGGATTTTGGGGGCAAGGCGCGCGACCTCGATCTGGCTGGCGTCCGCGCCTCCGCGAATGGCATCGCGGACCTCGATCACGTCGCCGCGATAGCGCGTGCCGGACGGCTCGGCGTGGGCCGGATCGATCTGCGCCGATCCCGCCCCCTCGGACGGGATCGCGATCTGGACAAGGCCGCTCTCGGTCTTCGCATCGACGGACACCGGCTTTATCTCCGCAGCTCCGTCGGGGACGGATAGAAACGTGCCATCCGGCATGAAACCGGTCGCCTCGGCCAGCGCGATCTGCCCTGTATCCAGCGCGACCGGATCGACCGTCAGCGCAAGGAAGCCGAACCCCGCGTTCGCCTGCGCTGCCAGTGTCTGGCGGATCAGCCAGTCGGTGTGCCGGTCCTGTTGCTGGAAATGCTGTGTCCGCAGGAACAGCCCTTCCGACCAGACGACCTTGTTTCTATCTGTCATATGCGTCCTCGAAGGGGGTTACACGCGCGCCAGCGACAGGCCGCCGGAGCCCACGTTGATGATCAGCCCGGAGTTGCCGCCCGGTGCCGCGATTTTCGATCTGACCGTGCGGCCCGCCGGATCGCGGAAGCCGCCGACAACGCCGATCACACTGGTGCCCGGCTGGATGGTGATCGCCTTGGACGCCGATCCGCCCGGCGCGAGAACCAGTTGATCCGACCGGATCAGATCGCCGCCCAGCGCGGCAGAGGGGTTTTGTAGCGCGAAATAATCGGCCGCATCGAAGGCTGCCGCGCTGGCCAGTTGCAGCACCGTGATGGTCACCGGCCGGTCTGCCCCGCCGGGGCCGGGGTTCATGCCCGCGCCGCCCTGCGCGCTGACCGACAGCACGGCGGGCGCGTCCTCCATACAGCCGCTCAGAACCGCGGCGGCCCCCAGTGTCGACGTGATCAAAAACGTGCGTCTTGCGAAATCTGTCATTCTAGTCCGTCCTTCTGTTTTCATATGCATCCCTGAAATCCACCCCGACATCGCCCAGAAACTGCTTCTCCGCTGTCTCGGCGATCTCGCGATAGCGCTCTTCGTAAATCTGCCAGAGCTTGGCACTGCGGCCACCGGCCACGAGGGACTCCAAAAGCCCCACGTCTTCCATCTCCTTCTCGATCTCGGAGGGGTCGAACTTGTCCACCATCCGCCGCAGCGCGACCTGAAGCGCGCTCCACGTGCGGACCTGATGGTCTGCAAGGTCGCGAAACGCGCCTTCCACAGCCTCTTCGGGGGGCAGGTATCCCTTCCCGCGCGGGCGGATCAGCGCTGCGAGCGCGTCTTCGGGCGTTGCCAGAAACTTGAGCGGGTTCACGTCGGCGCTGGCGATGATCGTCTGCGCCACGCGCACTTTCTGCTTTTCCTGCGCGCGGGTGCGCAGCAGCAGCATCACGCCTTCAACGAGTTGGCGCATCGAGCGGCCCAGATGTTCCATCTCGGCGGCGGGATCGGCGGAGGGCAACGCAGCGGGATCGAGCCCCATGCCCCGCAGCAGCGCGTCGCGCAATTCCGCGTCGCCCGCCTGCGCCGGTGGCGCCGCTTGTTTGGGCGTGGTCTGTCCACTCGGCGGTTGCTCTTGCGGCTGCGCGTCCGGGGCCTTGCGCTCCGTTGCTTCCGCTTCGGGCGGCGAAGGATCGGCGACGGGATCGGCCCCCAGATCCAGATCGAATGAAAATCCTGCCCCGTCGAAGCCGTCCATTTCCTCTGGGTCGTCTTGCGCGGGCTCCGGGCTGTCCGACCTGCCCCAGTCGCTGAAGATATCGGGTTTGGCCTTCGGGACGGGCGGCACATCGACCGGATCGCGTGATGCCGGTGCCGGATCGTCGTCGTCAAAGAAACCGCCGCGCTTCGGCGGCTCTTCGCGGTCGGGCGGCGCGGGTTGCTCTGCGGGGTCGTTGCGCAGATCCAGACCGAAGGGATCACGCTGGTCCAGCGGGCGCGGCGGTCTGCTGACTTCCTTGTGGCGGTTTTCCTGACTGCCGTCGCTGCGCAGACCGAAGGGGTCAGGCAGGTTTGGGGGGCGCTCCGGCGGCGGGGCGGGCGGCCCTGCCGGGGTGTCATCTGACGGGAAGAAACTGCTGCGCGCGGGCTCGGGCGGGGCGGCTGGCGTCGTGGTTTCCGCCGCGCCGGACGCGGATTCGACCCTCAGCGTGAAGTCTCCCAGATGCAGCCTCATGCCCGGCTCTACGGGCACAGCGTTGCCAAGGCCCACGGGATTAGCGGCATTGTCGATGTAAAGCCCGCCCGAGGACGCATCCGTCACCACCACCTGTCCGGCCTCTTCGCTGATCACGCAGTGGCGGCGCGACACGAACATCTTGGGGTCGTCGAACTGCCAATCCGCATCGGAACTGCGCCCGATGGACAACTGTCCGCCCGAGAACACGCGCTCGGTCTCAACCTGCGGGGCGGGGGCTGCTTCGATGACGAACCTCAGTTTCATGCCGCACTCCTTTGCCGGTCCGGGGCGGGGTCCGCTGTGACGTTGGAAAAGCTCAGATCGTCCGCCGCCGCATCCGCCGCTGGAGCGATCCAGCTGGTGCGGCCCAGACGGCACGCACCGAGCCGTGCGGCGGGCACTTCGCCCGCCTTGAGCACGAGACGCAGGTTGAACAGGATTTCCTTTCCCGCGGCGAAAATCAGCGCGTGGCGCATCCGCGACCAGGCCGCCGGATCATCGAGAAAATCCGAGAATTCAGCGAAAGTCAGCGGGCCGAGGCGCAGCTCTGCGTGGCTTTGGCGGTCGAACACCCGCGCCCCTGCCACGGCCCCTGTGCCCAGCCCCGCATGGGCGCGACCCAGCCGCGATTGCAGATGCTCCGGGATCGAAATCCACCGGCCCTCGAACTCCGACAGGGTGACGGGCACGCCCAGCACGGTTTCAAGAAAAGCGGTCAGCCGTTCGGGGCTGCGCGCCTCCATCACCAGCGATGTGGCGTGACGCAGCTTTGCCCCATCAAGGCGGATATCGCCTGTCGTCGTCCCGGGAAGCCCCTGCCCCGCGAGCGCGCGCATCGTCGCCGTGACACGCCCGCCGTCACCGTGGGCGATATTGATCTCGGGCTGTGCATCCGCCCACGCCCGCCAGTAAAGCGCGATCAGCCGATGTTGCAGCATGTTGATGAAATCGAGAAAGGACGTATCGGCAACCGCACCGCTGCTGTCGCCCGCGAACCAGCGGTTCGACAGTCGCGCCATGATCCAGCGCGTCATATGCAGCGGCATCGGCCCTTCGGGTCCGATCAGACCCAGAACGTTCACGTCGACTTGCGGCTTGCGTTTGTCATCCCCTTCGAAAAAACCGGCCACGTCGGCGGCAGCGAAAGACAGCCGTGCGGTCTGGCCCAGACGCGCGGGTTCGCGCCCCGCTCCGCCCGCGCGACCGAACCGCATGGTGTCGGTCTCGAGCTGGCGCAGGAGTTCGAAGAAATCCATGCGGGCGATGGCTTCGGGCGTGCTCAGATCAGCGCGCGTGTGCCGGTCGTCATCGGCCATGTCACCTCCTTCTGCGCTTGGGTGAGATGCGTGCGCGTGCGCACGAAGGAATTGATCGCGGTGTGCCGCGCGAAAAGCTGCGCCAGCAGCGCCGACAGCAACAACCGGCTGCCCCCGCTCAGGATGGCATCATTCACCTCGACCGTGATCTCGGTGCCATGGCCGAAACACAGCGGGCCACCGATCTGCAACCGCTCCAGCAGGGGGCGCGAGCGCAGGCCTGTGATGGACGTGCCGTGGCGCCCCAGCGCGGGATCGCCGCGGTCGGCGTAAAGCTTGATCAGCGCGCGTAGCGGTTCGGCCCCTGCCTCCCCCTCGGCCAGCGAGATGTGGTTGAGGCTGAGTTGCGAAATCCACCGCCACGTCAGATCGTCGATCTTGCGTTCGTCGGACGCCCCCGACGGCAGACTGGCGCGCAGGGACGCGCGCGGCCTGCGCATCGGCGACAGCAGCCGCACCGCCTGCACCGGATCGCCGCTGTCGAGCGTCAGCTTCGGCTGGTCGTCGAGGATCGGCAGATCGCGGTTCGTACACAGCGCCCGCACATCGAGCCGCCGGATCATCTTGGCCGCACGTCCGTGGCCGGGGCGCCCGATCGCGATATAGAAATCATCCCCGATATAGCTCGACCGTGTCTGCCCGCGCCGGACCTCTTCGGTGTCGGGGCGGCGCGGACGGCGGTCTGCGGAATAGACATAGCCGCTGTCGGCCTCTGCCTCGACCGAGAACAGCGGGGTGACCCGCGATTGCGGCCCGTCCGTTTCCGCATCCTCGACGCGCAGCAGCCGGTAGATTTCGTAGTCGCGCGGGCGCGTGCGGTCGGCCTGAACGATATGCTGCGCGCGGTTCCGGCGGACCTCGACGATATTACACTCGTGCTCGAAGAGGTTGACCACCGGCACCGTGAACAGGCTGAAATCCTTGGCGCTGATGCTCGACAGGTCGGCGCGCTCTTCGCTGAGCAGGACGATGATTTCCAGCGCGTTCTTGTCACAGCGCCGGACCACCGGGGCCAGCGCCCCCAGCCGCATGAAATAAAAGCGGCTCGGCATCAGGAAATACTCGCGCAGCAGCCGGTAGCCCTCGAAGGACGACCGCACGCGGGGCAAAAGCGCGTCACCGTCCGCGACACCGATCATGCCGGGCCGGTCGACGGGCACGAAGGGGATGCTTTTCTCGGCGGGCCGCGCCAGCGCCCCCGCGCCGAAACCGAACACCGCGTCGAAGATATCGCCACCGCGTGTGTCGGCCCCGAAATAGATGTCGAGCTGGTCCAGTGACAGCTCGGAAAGCTGCCCCGCGCCCTCGCGCTTGATCGTGATGCGGATACCCGCCGCCGCGTCACGGGCTGCCGTGCTGTTCACGCCGGCCTGGGAGAGCGCGCCACGGTCCTGAAGATACTCGACCTCGTGGATGGCCACGGGCCACAGCTGCGTCGACTGGGCGGTGGTGTAGGTGCAGCGCGTCTGTTGCCCCTCGCGCAGACCCGACATCAGCCGCGTGCCGCGTTTCATCGTATGCCCGTCGAGCATCCGCAGCACCTGCGGGCCCGGTGTCATCGCGGCCATGGTCATCGCGGGCGCGGGGCCCCCGAGATCGGGATAGAGCGTGTCGATCAGCGTGCGCACATAGCGGCTGCTTTCACCGTCGACCTTCAGTCGCGTCCGCGCGGCGAGAAAGGCAACCCCCTCAAGCAGGCGTTCGACATAAGGATCGGGGCACGGGATGCTGTCGAGCGCGAGATTGCGCGCCACGTTCGGGTGCAGCGCCGCGAATTCCTCGGCGACGGTGCGGATGTGCGACAGCTCTTCCTCGTAGTATTCCAGAAACGCCTGATCCATCAGCGTTCCTCCAGCGCGGTCATGGCGCGGCCGTTGTCCATATCGATGCTGGTGGAGAGCCGCAGCCGTTCAGGCACCGGCGACAGCAACAGCACCCCGTCGATATCGATCCGCATCCCGACCTTGTCGCCGGTGCGCACACGCACCTTGACGGTGTCCTTCTTCAGCCGTGGTTCGAATACGTTCAGAAGCTCCTTGATCTCGCGCGCCAGTGCATCCTTGTCGAAATCCGCACCCGACCGGCCGGAAAAGGACGGCACACCGTAGTTCAGGACGGATCGCCTGATCTCGGGAAAGTCGGCCAGCTGGTGGGCCGGGCTTTCGTGGTCAAGGGTTTCACGGTCGGTGAGCAAGAATTGGGCCTCCAGCCTTTCGATGTTGAACAGCATTTCGATGTCGCGGCGCACGGCCTCGCGCAGCACGTCCGCCGTCACCACAACACCCCCTTCCTCGAGGCGGCGCTTCCGGGTCGACAGGTTGACCAGCCGGTAGGCGAGCAGTTTCGCGTCCTCGTCCAGATCGCTGTGCCGCTCGATGGCCCGCGTCCCGCCGCCGATCAGCGCGGCCACGTCATCGGCAGACCCCAACGCCTTTGTCAGATCGCGCACCAGCGCGTCATGTTCGGCGTCGAGGCCCGGCAGGTCGTCGACCAACCTGTCCCACAGGGACGGCTGGACGGCTTCCTGCCGGGCGACGGAAGGGTTGGTTTCACGGTCCGCCATGGCGACCTACCATGCGCCCGATCAGACGCCTGCCGCGATATCGTAGCTGATCTCGTGCTCGTCTCCGGCGGAGTGATCGTCGGCCTGCACGGTGTACTTATAGGTGACGTTCTCAAAGACGAGACCGAGGATCTCCTCGACCATCTGGCCGTCTTCCTCCTCGCCGACGCCGACCATTTCGTATTTCGAGATGGTGACGTTCTCCATCGTGATGATCAGATAATCGAGATGCGCCTCGCCGCTGTCCTTGCGCACCGAAAGGACCATGTCGGGAAAGGATTTGCCCTGCATACAGGCTAGCGCGAGGTAGACCGACGAGGCATCGACGAACTTCTTGAGGTTCAGTGCCGATACCTGCGCGCGGGCGCGCGCACGGCCCTTGCCCACTTGTGCGGCAGATCCCTGTTCGATGTTCCACATGATGTCATGGATATCGATTTCGTCTTCATGCTCGACACGTTGCGATTCACCGGCGATGTCACCGATCTTCAGATATGCTGTCAAAGGCATTTGGGTTCTCCAATATTGTCTTCATTTTCAATCAGGATTTGACGGAGGGCAGCTCAGAAACCAGACGCAGCGATGCGTTGATGCCCTCCAACTGGTAATGTGGCCGCAGGAAAAAACGCGCGTTGTAATAACCGGGACGGCCCTCAACGCTGTCCACCTGCACTTCGGCCGCTGCAAGGGGACGTTTTGCCTTGGCCTTGTCATCGGCCATGGCGGGATTCGCCAAAACATAGCGATTGATCCATTCACTGAGCCAGACCTGCATGTCGGCCCGTTCCTTGAATGTCCCGACCTTGTCCCGCGCGATCGCCTTGAGATAATGCGCAAAGCGGCTGACGGGGAAGAGATAGGGAAGGTTGGCGGACAGTCGTTCGTTCGCCTGCGCGTCCGGATCGACAAGACGGCTCGCGCGGGTTTCATCGTCCTGCAACGAATGGGCGCCGATGAAGGCCGCGACATCCGTGTTCTTGCGGTGCAGGATCGGCATCATCCCGAGCTTGGCCAGTTCCGCCTCGCGCCGGTCGTCGATGGCGATTTCGGTCGGGCACTTCATGGCCGTCGAGCCGTCGTCGGTCGGGAAGGTATGGACCGGCAGGTTCATCACCGTACCGCCCGATTCAACACCGCGGATCTGTGTCCCCCAGCCGGAAATCTTGTGGCTGCGGTTGATGTTCACGCCCATCGCATAGGCGGCGTTCATCCAGACATAGTGGTCGTGCTGGCCGTCGATCTGCTCTTCGAAATCGAAGCCTTTGACCGGCACGGTTTCGGCGCCGTAAGGCAGACGCCCCAGAACCCGTGGCATCGCCAGACCGATATACCGCGCGTCCTCGCTTTCGCGCAGCGACTGCCAGCTTGCGTAATCCGGGCTGGAAACGATCTGTTCCAGATCCTGCGGGTTCGGCAATTCCTGCCAGCTTTCCATGCGGAAAAGCTGCGGGGCGGCCGCAGCGATGAACGGCGCGTGCGCCGATGCCGCGATGCCCGAGATGTTGCGCAGAAGGCTTACGTCCTTGGGTTTGTGGCTGAATTCGTAGTCGCCCACGATCGCCCCGAAAGGTTCTCCGCCGAACATCGAATATTCGTCCGAATAGATCTTCTTGAAGATCGGGGACTGGTCCCACATCTGGCCCTCGTAATCCTCCAGATGATCGGCAAGATCCTCTTTCGAGATGTTGAGCACGCGGATTTTCAGCTTCTGGTCGGTCTCGGTATTGTTGACGAGATAATGCAGTCCGCGCCATGTGCCTTCCATCTTGCGCACTTCCGGGGCGTGCAGGATTTCGTTCATCTGCTCGCTCAGCATCCCGTCGATGCCCGCGATCAGCGACTTGATCGATTTGACCGCATTTCCCGAAATCGCCGCCGTTCCGGCGCGTTCCTTCGCGGCGAGCGCGAGGTTTGCAACCAGCGCCTGAAGCTTCTCACCTTCGCTGTCCTTGACGCGGAAATCCTTCTCCAGCAGATCGCTGAATTCCCCCAGATCGAGAGCTTCTGCTTCGGCGGCGGCGCCTGCGGCTTGCTTTTCTTCGGCCATGCTCAGCCCTCCTCGTTCTTGGTTGCGTTCATGGCCTTTTCGGCGGCCTGCGCCAGAAGCGGCTCGTTTGTCAGCAGCTGCGCGATGCGCTTCTCTGCATCGACCTTGCCGTCCATGTAGCTGAGCAATTCTTCGAGCTGCTTGCGCATCTTCAGCAGCTCGTTGAGCTGCGGCACCTGTTCGGCCACCTTGTCAGGGGCGAAATCGCTCATGCTCTGGAAGCTGAGATCGACGAAAAGCTCCTCGTCGCTTTCCTCGCCATCCTCGGTCGGCAGGGTGTTCTTCACACGCGCCTTCACCCGCGGGCTGAGCGCTTCCATGAACTTGTTGAACCGGCCCGCATCGGTTTCCACGAAAGAGCGGTCGTTGATCGGTTTCTTGGCTTCGCGGGTTTCGGATTCGCCCGCCAGATCCGCCATCACCCCCATGACAAAGGGCAATTCGATGGTGGTGGGACTTCCGTAGTGTTCGACGTCATAGGCAATCTGGACCCGCGGGGCGCGATTGCGTTCGATAACCTTTTGCTTACTGCCACTCATAATAAAATACCTCCGTCTTGATCAAAAAATATTGGTCTTCGGTTACTTTTTCTTCGCTTCGTCAACTCCTGCCACATTGCGAAATTCCTTCAGGCCCGAGGGCGCGATTTCCTCCATCAATTCAAGGAAATCCATTGCCACCATGCGCCGCATCCGCCGCGCAAGATGCGGGATCGGGCTGCTGGGTTCGGTGCGTTCGTAAAATCCGATAATCCGGTCGAGGCTCGCTTCGACGTCGGCGCGTGAATTGATCGTGCCGGGCGCCGGTGCGGCAGATGCCTGTGCCGGCGCGGAAGCGGGAGCGGCCCCGTTCGATACCTGCGGTGCGGTCGCGGACGGATCATCGACCACCTGTGGCGCATCCGCCGCCGTTGCCCCGACCGCCGCTTCCAGCGTTTTGCGCGCGAGCGCCAGAAACTCTTCGAGTTCGGGCATCGGCACGCCGGGGCCGTCTGCAAATCCGGCGGCCTTGGCCACGGTCGCGCTGAGTTCGGACAGCGCCGCCTCGCTTGCCGACAGGCCCGCGATCAGCGCCGCGATCCCCTCGGCGTCTTCGGCGGCCATGGCGCGGGTCGCCGCCTTCACGCGGTTCACCTTTTGTGCGTGCGCGGCCAGCAATGCGTCCTTCTCGGCCTGGCTCAGGCCCGAGGCCGAGCGCGACAGCATGTCGAAATCGCTCAGGCTGGCGGCGGTCAGGTCATCACCGATGATCGGGCCGATCCCGCGCGGATTGAGGATCACACCGAACCGCAGGTCACACAGCAGCCCGTCTTCGTCGTTTTCCAGCTGCCGCAGCGCATTGGTGCGCGGCAATGCGGCCACCTTGGGATCGTCGCGGTCGCGCTGTGCGGGATGCAGGCTGTCCCAGTATTGTGTCACGCTCTGGCGCAGAAACCCGACGGCGGCGGCCAGCCCCCCGAACCCTTCAAGATTGTAGTGCGCGCGCGTCATCAGCACCAGAAGACGCAGGTCGCGCCCCTCCGAAGACAGCTCCTCGCCTTCTTCGATGATCCGCTGCCAGTCGACATTCGGCTCAGCCTCGGCAAGCGATCCGTCGTCGTTCATCCGCGCGGCCCGTGTTGCAGGCTCTGTCAAACGCTCCAGTTCGTGGAACCGCAAATCATGGCGCAGTTCGATACCCGAAGGGCTATCCCCGTCAATGGGCGCGAGGAGGCTCTCAAAATTCATGCCCCTAGCTTTCTCAAAATAAATTCAAGTACGACTGTTGCACGAGATCGTGATTCTAGCAACTCTGCGAAAGGCAAGGAATTCCACCATTGCGCGATCTTCTTTTTTCGCCCCTCTGCGCGTTATTTTATTTTTCGACGCTACGTCACCGTGCCGATGTCGCCACGAAGAGATACGCCCATTCTCCGCGAAAATCCGGGTGCGCCTGCCGCGCCTCTGCGATCCGCGCGCGCATCTCGGCAAGGTAGGGGGCGGCGGGTTCGACCAGCGGGCGCAGACCGTCGTAGAGCGGGACACTGCTGGCAAAGGCCACCGCGATATCCTGTCCGAAGGGCGGTGCGATCCGCAGGTCCAGATCGTCCCCGCGCCCGATTGAAAACACTTCGGCCTGCGCCGTTTGCACCAGCGGGGTCTGCGCGTTGGGGCGCAGGTGGATCACCTGCCCTTCGGCGTCGAAATAGTCCACGTAGACATAGGCGGGATAGTCGGGGCCGGTCAGGTCGATGGTCAGCCGGTCACCTTCGGTGAAGGCGTATTCACGCACCTGCGCCGCCTCGCCAACCAGATCGCTGTCGGTCAGTTGCTCTTCCGATTGCGGCAGGCCCAGCGCGGTGATTGCATCAAGCGTGCCGCATTGCGGTGGGGGCAGGATGCGCAGCGCATCGCGCAAGGGCAGCGCCGTGCCCACCTGTGCGCGCATTCGGTCCAGCAAAGGGACGCGCAGCGTTTCGTCGGGCAGATGCCCGCGCAGTTCCAGCGCGCCGGTATCGGGGTCGAACACGGTTTGGACGCGCGCGCAGGGCGGTGCGCCCATGATACGGGTCATGCTGTCGCGCACCGCGCGCGCCGTATCCGTCTGCGGGCTGAGAAACGCCTCGAGCGTGGCAAGGCTTTGCGGGTCGAGCGTCAGGTTCTCCGCGCCGCTCCAGCCCAATGTCGCCGTGAGTGCCGCAGCATCGGGCAGCACGGCTGCCACCTGCGCGCCGTCCGCGCGCTGTCCCTGCTGCGATGGACCCTGCGCGTCCGCGGGTGCCAGTGCGGCAGTGGCCGGCAGAGCGACCTGTCCGGCGGGCGCGGCGGGGGTGATGATCGCCGGTGTGGTCTGTGACGCATCCTCAACGTTTTGCAGCCTTGCAGAAACCGGCCGCACCGCTGCGGCCAGGGCCAGCTCTTTCGTTTCTACGGGCGTTTGCAGTGCCACGGTCGGGCTGACCGCAGGATCCGCCGGCTGCGTTTGCGCGAGGGCGGGGAGCGCCGTTGCCCTGCCGGTCAGTGCTGCGGCACGGGGCCCGGTTGCAGGCCGCGCAACCGCCTGCCCGCGCGGCACGGGCCCCGCGCCCAGGCGCCCGCCCTGCGTGGCTGCGCTATCCGCTTTGGGTGCGGGTGGTTCACGTTCGGTCGCACGCTGTTGCGGCACCTGCACCGTAGCCAGCGCAAGCGTGCTGCGCGCGTGGTCCTGTTGCGGCATCGGGCGGGGCGCGAGCAAGGGCAGCAGCGCCGCTGCCGCGATCCCGTGAACCGCCAGCGACAACACCACGGCAAGACCGATGCGCCCCCTCATCGCGCGTCCGGCGTCACGACAAGGACGACCTCGCCATAGCCACCGCGCTCAAGCGCTTCGATCAGCGGCAGGATGTGACGAAGCGGCGTGTCGCGGTGCGCGTTGACGCGGATCAGCGTGGCTTGCCCACGGTCCATGGCCGCAGCGACAGAGCGTTCCCAATCCTCGCCGGGCACCGCTGTGCCGTCCACGGCGAGCCTGCCGTCGCGCCCGACGGAAAGGGTGACTCCACCACCGGGCATATCCTGACCGCTCAGCGCCAGCGGCGGGGCCACCTCGAACGGGGCCGAGGCGTCGAGCCGTGCCACGAGCATGAAAAACACCAACAGAAAGAAAACCACGTCGATCAACGCAATGATCGGCTCCGTGGCGGGCCGGTGATCGGGGCGGACAAGCCTCAAGGCGATGCCTCGATCCTGACCAGACGCGCGTCAATGATCCCTGCCGCTGCGGTCGCATCCATCAGGCGGGTCAGCGCCTGCAGGGGCGCAGAGCCCGAGGGCAGGATCAAAAGCCGCCCGCCCTCTGCCGCCGTGGTTTCCAGAAATTCACGCAGACCGCGCGGATCGAGCGTTCTGCCCCGCAGCGCCACCTCGCCGCCCGCGGTCAGGCGCAGCAATGCGACCGGCCCGGTGCGGCGGTCCTTTGCAGGTGTCACCGCTTGCGGCGCGTCCTGCGTCTCCGCAAGCGGGATCATATCCAGATCACGGTAGACGGACGTCACCATGAAATAGACCAGCAGGATGAACAGCACGTCGATCAACGGGACGAGCGTCACCCGCCGCGCCGGTCTGGCAGGACGGGCGAGGATCACGCCGTGTCCTTTCCGCCGGTCCCGCGTGCCAGCGTGGTGCGGCCGATCACGCGCTCGATCTCCTGGGTGCCGGTTTCGGCGCGAGCCTGCAGGATTGCGGCCCCGACCACCGCCGGAATCGCCACGATCAATCCCGCCGCTGTCGTCAGCAGCGCCTGCCAGATCCCCCCGGCGAGGATCGAGGCATTGGCCGCGCCCTGCGCCAGCTCCAGCGAGCGGAAGGACTGGATCATTCCCAGCACCGTGCCGAGCAGCCCGAGAAGGGGCGCCACCATCCCAATCAGTTCCAGCAACCGGATTCCCCGCCCCATCGACAACACTTCGGCATTGCCCATCTGCACGAGGTCCGCCGACATGGCAGGGGCAGCCACATCGCGCGCCATCAGGTCAGCGGCGCGCGACGCCACGCGGTCGGCGGGGGTGCTGCCGCCGGGGGCAGGATCGCGCGCGCCCGTCTCCAGCCCGTCCAGCCAGCGGTTGCGTGCCTCGCGGCCCGCGGTGATCCGGCCGAGGGCGATCAGGCGGGCGATAAAGACCGCGACCGACAACAGCGAAAGGACCGACAGCACGATCAGAACCGGCCCCGCTGTCCCGAGATCGGACAGGATACCGGTCATTTGACCAAAGCCGCCCGCGCCTTGCTGGACAGGTCGAGCACCTCGAAGCAATTCATCTCTTCACCGTTCTGGGGACGGCAGGCGGCGATATCGTGCAGCAGGATCTCCGAGATACCGTCGCAGGCGATATCCGGAAACTCGAACAGTTTCAGCGTCGTGCGCGCCACCGGCACGGGCGCTGCGTCCACCGTCAGCAGCTGGTCGATGATCCCGTCCCCGTCGAGGATCGCAAGCGACATCTCGAACGCCTCGAGCGTGCGTCCCAGATCGTTGCGAAACAGGAAGTAGGCGCGGCACGAGGCGCCGTCCTGCTGTTCTAGCTTGTTGAGTTCGACGCCCAGCATGGCGGTCTGTGCACTCCCCCAAACGGGAACCAAACACAGCGCGGCAGAGGTCGCGATGACCGGAATGAGGTTTTTCAATGCGTGACCTTTCAAAATGAATATCCCGATCCTACAGCGATTCTGTCCCGTTCAGGTCAGAATTTTCCTCCCCCGCGCATCGCGTTCTTGGTAAATCGCGCGGCGCGTGGAATACTGCGTGCATTGATTGAACGTATTTTCAGGAGAGTGTGATGGATGTCACCGAGAACATCGACGGTGTCGTGATCGGTCTGTTGCTGGGCTTTCGCGACGGGGCGCCATTGGTCGTCTTCCCCTCCAACCCCGAAGATCACGCGCTGCCCGCGCGCAGCCTGTGTAGCCTCGGCGCGCAGGATGCGGGGTGCGAGGTGGCGCTGCTCTTTGAGGATGGTGCGCGCACGCGCCCGCTGATCATCGGGCGCATTGTCGACCCGGTGCGCAACGATGGGGCGAACGTCATCCGCGACGGCGAAACCGTCCGCGTCACGGGCAAGGAACGGATCGAGCTGCGGGTCGGCAAATCCGCGATCATCATGGAAAAGGACGGTCACATCACCATTCGCGGAACGCATCTGGTCAGCCATGCGTCGGGGTCCAACCACATCCGCGGCGGTTCGGTCAATCTGAACTGATGGTCGCCGTTCCGATCATCGAGAACATCGTGCGCCAGCACGCCGAAGAGGCTGCGCACCTGTGGTGTCTCTACGACTGGCATCTTCTCAATCCCGACGAAAACCCCGACATGGACGAAGAGCGGCTGGCCCGGCTGGTCGAACGGCTGGACGCGCATCTGGACGGAATCCGCATCGCCGGAGACGACGGCGTCGCCATTGCCGAAGCCCGCTTTGCCGAATTTCCCGAAGCGGGTGAATTGTTCGTGCTGCGGATGCTGCAGCCCGGCGCGCGAAAGCTGACGGTCGCCGATCTGGATCTGGCGGGCGTTCGCGCCTATCTGGCCAGCAAGCTAGGCTGAAGATCAGGCCACATCGACTTCCATATAGCGCAGCCAAGCGTCCCGGTCATAGATCATGACGTCCTTTTCGCCCACAGACCACAATACCCCTTCGGCGGACGAGAGCACCCCATAAGTCCGGCAGAATTCCAAGGGCTCGGGGATCAACGTCAGTTCGTTTTCGAAATCGAGTTGGAAGAGGGCGGTGTAGCCTGCGAAATAGATTTCCCCGTCGAAATCATCCACGGACCAAAGGTCGATAATGTCTGGATCGCTGTAAAGGATCTCGAAATCGCTGCGCCGCCCGCGCGCGACAGTCCCCGCCTGGCCTGCGGCATAGACGTAGCCATCCGATGCGCAATGGATCGCATAAAAGCACGCATTGCTTGCGCACTGAATGGGGTCCCACGCGGAGCCGTCCCAGTACCAGATCACCCCGAAGTCGCCGGCGACATAGACTTCGTCTGTTGCGAAACCGTCGATTGCTTCGAAAATGTGATTATCGAACTCGGTACGCAAATCTTCCGGCGGAGAGATGTCTGTCCAGCTTTCGGGAGCATCGCGGCGCCAGACCTGCATGGCTGCGCCGCAGCTAAAAGCGCGCCCTCCGATCCAACCAAGTCCGCGCAGCGGTCCGCGTTTGACGGGGATCGTCTCTTCGGTTCCGGTGTCCCCGTTGTAGAGTTTGAACTTCCCCCAGTCACCAAGCGTCATGGGACCGGCATCAGAATAGGCGACAGAGACCACACTGTATTCGAGGCTATCGATCAGGCGAACCGTATCGACCTCGAGCACGTAGATTGCGGCGTGACCACTTTGCGGATCTTCGGCAAGCTCGTCGATCACCATCGCGAAAGCGATCACGTCCTCAGATTGGGCCGCCGCCGTCACTATCGTCATCTTTTCAAGGATCGGGTACACATCACATCCTTTTGCGTTCAGAAGCCGGCCAGTTTCGCCATCTTTTTAGCCCAAGCGTTGATGGCGGCGATATTGCGCATCAAACGCTCTGATTCTTCAGGCGGTCGTCCCGGGATCGGATCAGCGCGCAGCTTCTGATTCTTGGCGATCTTCGCTTCTTCGGAATGCCATGTATCGAGCTGGGCCCTCAAACACGCCGGCGAGCAATCGGAAGCGGGGAATATCTTGCCGACCGAACTGATGGCCTTCTCCTTCATGTCATCATAAGTCATCGCGCGCGCTTTGATCGGAGCGGGCCTTTTGTTGTTTTTCTTGGGCAGCGCAAGATCCTGCAAATCCGGGCTGCCCGCATCCCCGGTCTTGGCCAGGATCTCGGTGTACATGTCGGCGTGCATCAATCCATGGCTTCCCTTGTTGTGGCTTGCGCCCTCCGCGCAAATGCAAAGCGCCTTGTTTTCATCGTAGCTCTCGCACCCGTCCAGCTTTGTCCCATCGGGCGCGCAGAAACCTGACTCCGGCACCATGTGGTGACCTGTCTGGCGCTGGCAGCAGGCGCCGTTGTCCGCGTCATCTTTGCTGACAAGCTTGCAGCGGAGCGCCTTCAGGCAGTCGTTGCGTTGTGCAGCGCCGTAGTCCTTCATGCGTTGCTTGTTGATGCGGCTCTGCTCGGGCCCAAGTTTTTTCGCCGCGGTCTTTCCGCCAAGCGTGGCTTTGCCCTTCTTGACCACGAGGGTTTGATCACTGGCCGATGTCTTGTTATCCCCAGTGGCCAAGCCCGCGTCAGCACAGTGCTCTTCGACGGTTTTGTCTTTCGGTGTGCAGTTGGTCTCGATCGCTTCCTTGTTTCCCTTGCAGGGATCTTCACCACCCGGCATGTGAATCGCTGCAATCTTCGGCCAGGGCGGTGAATTCGGCGGGGAGCCGTGGTTGTCGGTCTGGATGTCCGAGAAGCGGGTCAGGTTCTTGCCCTCGGCCTTGACGTTCATCGAAAACGCCTGGCTGTAGGCTTTGCCGGTGTTCTTGGAGCTGACCACGCCCTTCTTGGCCGCGGCGCCCGCCTCGTCGCCGGTGGTCTTGGTGAAATAGGACGTGTTCTTGAGGTTGACCGTCTTGCCGCCGATCTTGACCGATCCGGTGCCCTTGTCCGTATCGCCGTCGAGGCCGAAGTTGGGATAGGGGATCGGCACGCCGGGCGGTGTTGGCGGGGCTTCCGGCGGGGTCATGCACACGTCGGGAAAAGACGCGATGACCTTGTTGGCCTGCGCCTTGCACGACACTTCCAGCTTGTTGGCGAATACGCTCATGCGGCGGCCCTCTCGCGGGTGGCGGCCTGCAGGATCGCCGCCCCGCAGGCGCCGTCGTCCCCCGTCGCCTCGATCAGCACCACCTCGCCGGGCCCATAGCCGCGCTCGAACGCGGTCAGCCCCCAGCCGATCATCAGCGGCACCATTGCCGCGCCGATATTGCCGACGCTGTCAGTCGGGCTCCAGATGTCCTGCGGGTCGCGGTGGGTGCGCATCGTGCGCTGCATCGCCAGCGCGGATTGTTTGAAGAAATAGCTTTCGCCGGTCATGTCGCAGATCCGGTAATCGACATGGCCGAAGTCGGTGATATTGGCCGCCGCCATCGCGTCACGGTAGGCCTGGGTCATGGCATCGGCCCGCAGGGGCAGATCTTCGGGGTTGTAGAGGAACGCCCGCTCGCGCGTGAGGCCGATCCCCGAGAGCGCGAAATGCGCGGGCGCGCCGGCTTGGCACAGGATGGCGGCGGCGGCTTCGCCGGGGATGAAGGCGTTGGCGATGTCGGGGGTCAACAGGCGTTCCTCGGCAAGGAAATGCGCGATGGTCGGTCCGCTGAGCAGGCTGTCCACGCCCAGAACAACCGCGTGGCCCGCTTCGCCGCGCGCGAACATGCGCCGGATGCGTTCCAGCGCCACGATGCCCGACGGGCGGCCGTGGCGGACGCTGTGGACCTTGGTGCGGGAAGGAAGGCCCGCGAATTCCAGCATCCGCTGCGCAAACCGCGTGTCATCGCGGACCGGACGGCCGGGGCGGCCCTCCTCTGCGAGGCAAAGGACGATCTGCAGGTCCCCGGCGGCCTGAGCGTGACCGTCCAAAGCGTCCAGCAGCGCGCCCGCTGCCAGATGGGCGAGCCGTTTTTCCCCGACCCAGTCGCGCGGCAGCGGCACCGGTGCGCCGATCAGCCATTCGCCCCCCGCCGACATGAACTGGGTTTCCTGAAACCCGTCGAGCCCCGCGCGCATGGCCGCAGTGGTGGCGGCGGCGTTCAGCCCCACCGCCGTGACCATACCGCACCCGATGATGTTGACACCGGTGCTCATCCCTCGGCCTCCTGCGGCAGGCGCAGGGGAACATAGGCCTTGCCCGTTTCCTTGGCGCGGACCAGCCCGCGGCGTGGCTTGCCGATCCATGCCTCGGTGATTTCGGTGACAATGCGCTTGAGCGGAACCTCGACCCGCCAGACCATCGACAAGAGCCGCGCCTCGGTATCGAACAGCAGCGTGTCGGGATAAACCGTGTCGTCGAAGACAGTCTCCCACTCCCGGAAAAGCCGGACGGGAAGCGCCGTGTCAGGCAGGCGGAACGCCTCGCGGCCCGAAGGCGTCAGGTTCAGCAGCACGACGTCCTGCGGGCGCTTGGGTTTTTCAATCTGCTGGTCCACACCAACCTGCTGATAGTATCTTTCGTCGAAGTCGGCGGGCAGGAAGGGAAACACTTCGTCCTGCCATTTCTGGTCGTAGGTGCCGCCGTGGCGCAGCCGATCGGGGAAGCCGCGCCAGACCGGCCCCAGCGCCATGGGTTTGTATTCCTCGTAGGGAGATGTGACCGGCTGCCCCACCTCTTCGGTCAGCGGCAACGGCTGGCCCGACAGCTTGGATTGGTTGCGAAAGCTGGCAAAGCCGCGCCCGTGCGGGTTGGGGTAGTACGCGGGCGGCGTGGCATCATCGGGATCGAGCCTGTCCACACCGCCGAAGGCGGTATCGTACCCGAAGGCCTGCCGCGTGAAAGGATAGGGATCGGTCGCGGCGATCGACGGGCCCAGCACGCGCCATTCGCGGTGGCCGACCACGTGAAAGCTTTTCTGCCATCCGCCGACACGCAAGCCCACCTGGACCCGTTCGGCACGACGACCGCCGGGCGCATAGGCCGCGCCCTGAACGACGATATCACACTTGGGCTTGCGAAAGGCGAAATCGGTTTCCCACCGCGTCGCGGAAAATCCCGGCGCGCCGGTGTGCTCATCCGCGTAGACCAGCGGCACGTGCTCCGCCGCCGGTTGCATCGGTGCGCCGCTGTGATCGGGGAAGCCAAAGCTGCCCTTGATGACCAGAACGAAATGCTCGCGCCCCGCGACATCCATGCCCACCGTATGCTGGTGAAGATAGCCGGGGCGGTTGAAGACCTTCATGGCCGCGCCTCACTCGAAATCGTAGGCAAAGCCGTCCGCACCGCCCGACACCGTGACCTTGTGCAGATCGCGGCCTTCCAGCCGGTAGTTCAGGATGCGGCGGCTGAGTTCGGGCATCAGCGTGTTGGTCAGGATCGCGTCGATCATGCGGCCCCCGCTTTCGATCTCGGTGCAGCGGTCCTTGATGACCTGCAGCGCAGAGGGATCCACCACCAACTCGGCGCCATACCCTTCGCCCAGCCGTTTCGACAGGCTGCGCAGCTTGTGACCGGTGATCGCCTCGATCATCGCGTCGTTGAGCGGGTAGTAGGGGATGGTCACGACCCGGCCCAGCAGGGCAGCGGGAAAGACGTTCAGCAATGGCGCACGCAGCGCCCTGTTCAACTCCTCGGCGTCGGCGGCGACCTTGCCGTCCTCGGTCATCGCCATGATCTCTTCCGAGCCGACGTTCGAGGTGAGCAGAATGAGCGTATTCTTGAAATCGATCCTGCGGCCTTCGCTGTCGTCCATCATCCCCTTGTCGAAAACCTGAAAGAAGATCTCGTGCACGTCCGAATGCGCCTTTTCGACCTCGTCGAGAAGGACAACGGAATAGGGGCGGCGGCGCACCGCTTCGGTCAGGATACCGCCCTTGCCATAGCCCACGTATCCGGGCGGTGCGCCTTTCAGGGTCGAGACGGTGTGCGCCTCCTGAAACTCGCTCATGTTGATCGAGATCAGGTTGTCCTCGCCTCCGTACATCAGTTCAGCCAGCGCCAGCGCGGTCTCGGTCTTGCCGACACCGGACGGGCCGCAGAGCATGAAAACGCCCACCGGTTTCTCCGGGGGCTTCAGCCCCGCGGCGGATGTCTGGATGCGGTTGGCGATCATCTCCATCGCGTGATCCTGCCCGACCACCCGTTCGGCCAGCGTCGCCGCAAGGCTCAGCGCACGTTCGGTCTGGCTCGAAAGCATGCGGCCCATCGGGATGCCGGTCCAGTCCTGCACGACAGAGCCGACGGCCAGCCTGTCCACCGACGGCAGGATCAGTGGCGTCTCGCCCTGGGCCTCTGTGAGGTCGGCCATCCGCGCCTTGAGCCTTGCCAGCGTTTGCTCGCGGTCGAACGGTTCGGCGCGATCTTCGGCATCCGCATCCGCATCCGCTTCCAGCGTGGCATCGGGGGCACCTTCGGCCTCGGCCATTTCTTCCATCATGTCGGCATCCGCATCGCCCAGATCGCCGGTATCGTCCACGGCGGCGCCCAGCCCGCGCAACTGCGCACGCAGATCGAGGATCTCGGTGACGATCTCGCGCTCGGCTTCCCAGCGGACGTTGGCGGCATCGAAGACCTGCTGCGCGTCGGCCAGATTGGCCTCGACCGCTTCCTTGCGGTCGGCCACGTCGATGCCGATGGCTTCCTCGCGCTCGATGATGCCCGCCTCGATCTCCAGCGCGTCGAGCCTGCGCTGCGCGTCCTCGACTTCGGCGGGCGTGGCGTGCTGGCTGACTGCAACACGCGCGCAGGCGGTGTCGAGCAGGCTGATCGCCTTGTCAGGCAACTGGCGACTGGGAATATAGCGGTGCGACAGCTTGACGGCGGCCTCGATCGCCTCGTCCAGAAGTTCGACCTGGTGGTGTTTTTCCAGAACCCCCGCGATGCCGCGGCACATCAGGATCGCCTTGGCCTCGTCGGGTTCGTCGACCTTGACCACCTGAAAGCGGCGCGTCAGGGCCGGATCGGGTTCGATATGCTGCTTGTACTCGGCCCAGGTGGTCGCCGCGACAGTGCGCAGCTCGCCCCGCGCAAGTGCGGGCTTCAGCAGGTTGGCAGCATCGCCCGTGCCCGCCGACCCACCCGCGCCGATGAGGGTATGCGCCTCGTCGATGAAAAGGATGATCGGCGTGTCGCTGGACTGCACTTCTTCGATGACCGACTTCAACCGCTTTTCAAACTCGCCCTTGACGCTGGCCCCTGCCTGCATCAGCCCGATGTCGAGCATGTGCAGATCGACATTGCGCAACTGCGGCGGCACGTCGCCCTTTGCCAGACGCTGTGCGAACCCTTCGACAACGGCGGTCTTGCCCACCCCTGCCTCGCCGGTCAGAATCGGGTTGTTCTGCTTGCGGCGCATCAGGATGTCGACAATCTGGCGGATTTCTGGATCACGACCCACCACCGGATCCATCTTGCCGTCGCGGGCCCGTTCGGTCAGGTTTGTGGCATAAAGGGCCAGTGCCGATTTCCCGCCGGGTGCGGGTTTGCGGCCAGCGGTTTCTGCGGCGGCACTGTCGCCCGTGCGCTCCACCGAGTTGGCCAGCAGATTGTCCAGATCGGACGCCATCGCCTCCACATCGAACTTGTCGAACTCCAGACTGATCTTGAACAGCAACCCTTCGAGCACCGGCACCTTCAGCGCCGCAAGGATCACATAGGCGGACCGGACCGTATCCTCGCCGAACTCGAAAGTGGCGTAATTCCACGCCTCCTGAATCGCGCGAAAGATGTGGTCGGAAAATTCCTCGACCGATCCCGCGCCGTGGGGCAGCGCATCCGTCGCCTTGAGCACATCACCGTCGAACCTGTGCCTGTCCACCCCCGCGGCATCCATCAGCAGGGCCAGATCCGACCCGTCGGTATCGGCCAGCGCGGTAATGAAATGCACAAGCTCCACATAAGGGTTGCCGCGCCGCTTCGCCGCCTGCGCCGCTTCGGAAAATCCCTTCAGGCAAGTCGGGTTGAGTTTTCCCACAAGCTCCTTGCGCTTGATGGTTTCATTGGAACCGCGTGCAGCCATGGCGCAACGTCCTCCTGAAAATCTGTTATGTAAAAAAACCGGGTTAGAAAAATGGTCAAAATGAACCTGAGTCCTATGCTAGACTGATTTTCAATTTGAATCGACATTTTTGAACACAGCGCATCCAGAAGGGATCATTTGATGAAGGATCCGAGGCCGTCGGACATTTTTTCAGCCGGACAGGTGCTGAACAATACATACGAAATCAAAGGGCTACTGGGGCGCGGCGGCACTGGCGAAGTGTATCTGGCGGTCAACCAGATCACCGAGCGCCTGTCGGCGATCAAGGCGCTGAACGCGCGGTTTTCCGGCAATGCCGACTATCTGGAGCTGATGAAGCGCGAAGAGCAGATGCGCAACATCATGCACAATGCCGTCGTGCGCTATTCGGAATGTTCGCGCACCGACGACGGACATGTGTTTCTGGTGATGGACTACGTCGACGGCGTGGCGCTGAGCGACCTGATGTTCGAGAGGCGGCTGAGCGATCAGGAACTGCTGATTGTCGCGCATAGGGTGCTGAGCGGGCTGGAGGCAACCCATGCACAGGGGATCGTGCACCGCGATCTCAGCCCCGATAACATCATCCTGCGCGACGGGGAGGCGGCGAAGGCCACGATCATCGACTTCGGCATCGCCAAGGATACCGCTGCAGGTGCGCGCACGATCGTGGGCACGAACTTTGCGGGCAAATACGAATATGCGGCCCCCGAACAGCTTGATGGGAGGGCCGACTACCGCACCGATCTTTACGCGCTTGGCGCCTCGCTCCTGGCGGTGGCGCGGCGGGAGGTGCCGGACGTGGGCACCAACCCCGGCGAGGTCGTGCGCTTCAAGAAAGAACCTCTCGATACCTCGGGCCTCGACGCGCCGCTTCGCGATCTGGTCACGCTCTTGTGTGCACCCGATCCGGCGGATCGCCCCGAGACAGCGCGCGCGGCGCTGGACCAGTTGGACCGGTGGCTGAAGCCCGATACGCACCGCGCGTCGACCACGGTCACCCCGCGCAGGGGCGACGGGCAAAAGAAACCGGGCGGGCGAGGGCTCTTGTTCGCCGCGGTTGCGGTTGTTGTGATGGCAGGTGCAGCACTTGCGACGCTGTCGGGCGGATGGCTGACACCCGCGCTGCCGGTGGCATCGCCCTACACGCTGACCGCGACCTCGGGCGGCGGCGAGGGGACATTGGTCGGCCATGCACCGGATGCGGAGGCAGCGGCGCTCCTTTCCGCCGCCTACGCGGGCGCGAGTGGGCGCAGCGTGCCGGAGGATGCCCTGCAACTGGCCGATGGCGCGCCGGACCCGGACTGGCCTTCGGACATCGCCGACGTCCTGACCCTGATGGAGCCGATGAGCGACTGGCAGCTTGACGTGTCGGACCGCGATCTCAGCGTGACTGGCCTCGCACCGGACCGGATGACACGGGACGCCACCCGCAACGCGCTTACCGACTGGGCCGCGCGCAGCGGCTTGCAGATCTCGCGCGAGATCCTCGCCGGGCCCGAAACGCTGGCAACTGGGGCGCTGCGGCCGATCCTCGATGCGCAATCCACCTGCGGGCCGCTGACCGTTCTGGGCGACGACGCCGGTACTTTCGCAATGTACGACACCGTTACCGTGACCGGAGATGTCGCCAGCGCGAAAGACATACCAACGCTGGAGCAGGCGATATCCCCGATGATCGGAGAGCGGGACATACGCATGGAAGTAACCGTGCTGAACAGCGATCTCTGCGCGATCCGCGCAGTGCTGCCACCTGCCGCATCCGGAGCGGTATCGATCTGGCTGGGGCGCGGTGACACAGGAGAGCCCGCGCTGACCGGTGTTTTCAACACCGGAGACAATCCGGTGGTCGATATCCAGATGCCCGCGACGATAACGGATGCGTCGCTTTGGGTGATGGTGGTGGACAATACCGGAAAGGTTTTCAACATCCTGCCCAATATCAACCAGACAGAACATCTGGTCGACAATCTGGGGCAGGTCGCAAACGGCGTCAGGCGCATCCGTGTGCTCTGGCCCATCGCGGCCTTGCAGGAAGATCCCTCCCGCCTCGCCATCGAGGTGGATGCAGACAACTACGGCAAGTCAGAAATCGTCGCGATCCTGTCCCGCGAGAAGCTGTTCGACATGCGCAGGCCCCGTGATGAAAGCGTGAAATCGGTCGCCCAAGCGCTGGCGGAAGCGCTGGAAGGGCGCGAGGAGCAGATTCTCGGGGTGGCGGCACGGATCATCGATGCCCGCCCCTGACGGCGATCAGTTCAGCACCGCCGCGTTGAACCCGCCGTTGCGCCACTTGGTCAGCGCGGCGGTAAAGTTCGCCCCCGGCAGGCCGTCGATCTCTGCGGCATAATACCCCGCCTCCTTCAGAACACCCTGCACCGCGCGGATCGTATCGCGCGACCATTGGTCGGGCAGGTCCGTCAACTGGCGCAGCACTTCGCCCCGGTCCTCGGCGGCCCCGCGCAGCAGCATGATCGCGGCCTTGTCGGGGTCACGCGGCACGCCCCTGCCCTCGTCCAGAAGGATCGCCGCAGCGCGGTATCCTTCGGGCTCTCCATCACGCGCGGCGCGCTGAAAATACGCAAGCGCGTCAGAAGGATCATCCACCGCGCCGTCCTGCGCCAGAACGCCGAGGTTGAAGGTCGCCTTGGCCGATCCTTCCTCGGATGCCCTTTTGAGAAGGGCGATGGCGCGCGCAGGCTCTGCCGGCACCGTCGTGCCTTCCAGCAATGTGATGGCGAGATTGATCATCGCATCATGGCTGCCCCCCTCTGCCGCCCGCTCGTAGAGCTCCAGCGCCCGCTCGACATCCATCGGGACGGCGGTGCCCCTTTCAGTCAGTTGCGCGAGGCTGACCATGGCGCGCAGATCACCACGGTCCGCCGCGTTGCGATAAAGCACGACCGCGCGTTCCAGATCACCGGTCGCCGCCGTGGCGCGGGCCAGAAGTGCCACATAGTGCGGCAGTTCGGGCTGGCGCGAGGCCGCAGCGCTGCACGCCTGAATCGCCGCGACCGCGTTCTGTTGCAGTCGCGAGAACGGCACGCCGCGGTTTTCGGCCGTGGCATCACGCGGATGCGTGGCAAGCCGTTCGCAGATCTTGCCCGGTGTCGCGTCTTCAGGACGCGGCAGATTGCCCAGCAGCCGTGCCGCCTCCGCGCTGTTCGGCGCGTCCGGGTAGCGTTCGAGGTAAAGCTCCAGCAGCGGGCGCATCCGGCTGCGCTGTGCCAGTTCCCACAGGCGCTCTGCACGGTCCACGCCACCCGATCCCTCCAGCGAGCGTGTTCTGGTGCCGGTTTCCAGAAACGCCATTGCTTCTTCGGTATGCGCGCCGGTGGGGTAGCGCTCCATGTACAGCGACAGAAGGTCGGGGTCGCGTTCGTCCACCGCAATCTGGTAGAGCATGCTTTCCTCGGAAATCGTAGGCGGGCTGATGTTGAACTGGAAATTGCGCGTCAGCGACGAATTCTCCCACGGGATCTGCTTGCCCCCCGTCGCCGCCAGCACATCGCGGCGCACACCGATCATCATCTGCGCCACGTCCTGACCGGGGGTATAGAGATGGTGCAGCATCGCTTCCGTGAAGAAACTGTTTCTGCCAAGGCCGTCGTAGGCCACGTTGTCGGGCTGTGTGGCATAGGAGAACAGGAAATTCGCCTCGGTTCCCACCCGCGCAAGACCGCTGCCGACGCGCGGATCATCGACCGCGCCGAAGGGGTTGTCGCGACAGGCGTCCAGAAACACCAGCTTCACGCCCTGCGACCGCTCCATCGCGCGCAAGAGCGCATCCAGCCCCAGTGTCTGGTCCACAAGATCCGCGGCTGAGGCAATCGCGGCATCGGTCGGAACAAGATAGTTGCGCCCGTCGATCTGGAACCCGTGACCCGCATAATAGAGCAGCACCACGTCCGCATCTTCCGCACGCGCGCCAAAATCATCGATCAGGCGCGCGAACCTTTCGCGCGTGGCGTCGATCTCGAGCATGACCTCGAATCCCAGCCCTTCGAGGGCCACCGAGATATCGAGGGCGTCGTTCTTCGGATTCTCCAAAGCCGCGATGCGGGCGTAATCAGAATTGCCCACCACCAGCGCCAACCGCGTTTCGGCGCTGGCAGCACCGGCGACAAGCGCCGCCCAGAGGACAAACAGACCTGCAAGAACACGCATCATTGCATCACAGGCCCGTGGCGCGGCTCAGCTCGATACCGACGCTGTCGACCGCTGCGGCAACCGTGGTGATCGTCGCACGCTGGACCGACGCAAGTTCGGGATCATCCACCCGCACGAAGGCGATGGATTTGCGGATTTCGGCGGCGGCCGTGTCCAGTGCGGCCCGCGCTTCGCTGGCGGCATCACGGCGGATCTGGTCACGCTGCGCATCTGTCGTGGCGGCGGCAAGCCTGCTTTGGGCACGGCTGCGCGCCGCATTCACGTTCTGCCGCGCATCGCGGACGATGCGTGCAACATCCTGCATGCCGGGCGGCAGATCGGTCGCGATCTCGTCCAACTCGTTCGCGAAATCATCCAAAGCATCCGACAGACAGGCAAGGTACCGGTCCACATCCCCCGAAATCTCGGCACAGGAACCCGACGCCAGTTCAAGCGTGCCGGCGATTTCCTGAACGGTTTCCAGCGTCTCGCGCGCGTCCGACAGGGCTGCGGCGGTGGCGGGTGTGCCGCCACCCGATCCGTTGCCCAGGCCCGCCGGTCCACTCTCCTCCCCGATCGACAGCGATAGCGTGATCCGGTCTGCCGGATTCGGCAGCGTGAAGACCGGGGCCACCTCTGGCCGGAAAATCGGCGCCTCCGCTTCCTCTTCGGCTTCCAGAACCGTCAGGGCGCCATCGGTAAAGGTGATCGCGTAGTTCTCCAGCCGGTCCCCCTCTGCGGCAAGGACTTCGATGGCAAAGGGGCTGTCGGTTGCCGTTGCTTCCACCGCGGCCCCCTCACTGAAGAGCGTCACACTGTCGACAATGTCGGACAGCAGCAGACCACGGGCGGTGAATTCGGTTCCGTCAAAGGCGACTGCCTCGCCCTCCGTTTTCGTCCTGTCGTCGGCGGTGATCTCCAAAGCCGCCGGATCGACCGTGAGCGCACCGTTCGCAAGGCTGATGTCGTAATTCTGCAAACCGGTGCCTGACGGCGCGGCCCCCGTGATGGCGTAGGGGCTGCCCGCCACTTCCGCTTCAGCCGCAGCGCCGTCCGAGGCGATGGTGATCGTGTCGAGACTGTCCGCGAAGAACAGCTCCCCGCCGGTGATGGCGAACTCCGTGCCGTCAAAGGTCAGCCCCGCGCCGTAGGTCTTGCGCGCGTCGTTTACCGTCACTTCCAGCGTGGCGGGATCGACAGTGAGCGCACCATCCACGAAGTCGATGCTGTAGTTCCCGATCCGCGTGCCGGTGACCGGCGCGGACCCGGTGATCGCATAAGGGCTGCCCGCCACTTCCGCCTCCGCCGCAGCGCCGTCCGAGGCGATGGTGATCGTGTCGAGGCTGTCCGCAAAGAACAACTCGCCGCCGGTGATGGCGAACTCGGTGCCGTCAAAGGTCAGACCCGTGCCATAGGTCTTGCGCGCGTCACTCACCGTGACTTCCAGCGCGGCGGGATCGACCGTGAGCGCACCGTCCACGAAGTCGATGCTGTAGTTCCCGATCCGCGTGCCGGTGACCGGCGCGGATCCTGTGATCGCGTAGGGGCTGCCCGCCACCTCCGCCTCCGCCGCAGCACCCGCCGAGGCGATGGTGATCGTGTCGAGGCTGTCCGCAAAGAACAGCTCCCCGCCGGTGATGGCGAACTCGGTGCCGTCAAAGGTCAGCCCTGTGCCGTAGGTCTTGCGCGCGTCGTTTACCGTCACTTCCAGCGCCGCGGGATCGACCGTGAGCGCGCCTTCCACGAAGTCGATGCTGTAGTTCCCGATCCGCGTGCCGGTGACCGGCGCGGACCCCGTGATCGCGTAGGGGCTGCCCGCCACTTCCGCCTCCGCCGCAGCGCCCGCCGAAGCGATGCTGATCGTGTCGAGGCTGTCCGCAAAGAAAAGCTCGCCGCCGGTTATGGCAAACTCCGTGCCGTCGAAAGACAGCCCCGTGCCGTAGGTCTTGCGCGCGTCACTCACCGTCACTTCCAGAGGGGCTGGATCGACCGTGAGCGCACCTTCCACGAAGTCGATGCTGTAGTTCCCGATCCGCGTGCCGGTGACCGGTGCGGATCCGGTGATCGCGTAGGGGCTACCCGCCACTTCCGCTTCAGCCGCAGCACCCGCCGAGGCGATGGTGATCGTGTCGAGGCTGTCCGCAAAGAACAGCTCGCCGCCGGTGATGGCGAATTCGGTGCCGTCAAAGGTCAGCCCCGCGCCGTAGGTCTTGCGCGCGTCGTTTACCGTCACTTCCAGCGTGGCGGGATCGACAGTGAGCGCACCATCCACGAAGTCGATGCTGTAGTTCCCGATCCGCGTGCCGGTGACCGGCGCGGACCCGGTGATCGCATAAGGGCTGCCCGCCACTTCCGCCTCCGCCGCAGCGCCGTCCGAGGCGATGGTGATCGTGTCGAGGCTGTCCGCAAAGAACAACTCGCCGCCGGTGATGGCGAACTCGGTGCCGTCAAAGGTCAGACCCGTGCCATAGGTCTTGCGCGCGTCACTCACCGTGACTTCCAGCGCGGCGGGATCGACCGTGAGCGCACCGTCCACGAAGTCGATGCTGTAGTTCCCGATCCGCGTGCCGGTGACCGGCGCGGATCCTGTGATCGCGTAGGGGCTGCCCGCCACCTCCGCCTCCGCCGCAGCACCCGCCGAGGCGATGGTGATCGTGTCGAGGCTGTCCGCAAAGAATAGCTCCCCGCCGGTGATGGCGAACTCGGTGCCGTCAAAGGTCAGCCCTGTGCCGTAGGTCTTGCGCGCGTCGTTTACCGTCACTTCCAGCGGCGCCGGTGTGATGTCGGCCGACCCGCTGAGTGCGACGACGGCGTAGGTTTCGGCTGCGGAGCTTGTCAGCGGCGTTGTATCCACCGTGAAGCTGCGGGTGCCGACGGTGTTGTCGGGGAAGGTGAGCGTCTGGAAGATCGGGGATGTGTCCAGTGTCTCGCCCGCATCGGCAAAAACATAGGCGGACGGCCCGCCGGTGACGGATCCTGTCGCAGTTGCATCGGGTGTCTCGCCGTAGACAAGGGCAAGCGGGTCAGGCTCTGCGAAGACAACGCGATCGATGCTGTAGATCGACGGATAGCGCCCCGAAGCGCCCGGTGCCCAGACGGTGAAATCCCACCCGTCGGCGGTCGCGCGGTCAAAGAATGCGTCGGTATCCTGAAGCTCTGCCGTTGAAAGACCAAGGCCAACGCCGGTGCCCGGCGGGTTGGTACGGCCGTAGGCGTCTTCGTCCCAGTAGGAATTGACGACGTTGGTCGTAGGCGCCGATGTGACGAGATCGCGGTCGTAGAAGCCCACCAGCCCCTCGACACCCGGATCACCGGCGCCGCCCACGGTGACAGTACTTGCCCCGAGGGAGGTGATGATGGCGCCGCCAGTGGAGCCGCCCACCAGCGATCCGATCCCCAGCGGCGCGCCGGAATTGTCGGTCAGGGCGCCGGTCGAATAACTGTCCGTGATCGTACCGCCTTCATTGGCACCGGTGTGCCCGCCGACGACCGACACGACCTCGGCCGCGGCCTGATTGTCGACCGGCCCGCGCGCGGCGGTCCGTGTCATGGCGCCCTCGTTGAGACCGGCAAAGCCGCCTGTCGCGGTTCCGTAGGTATCGGGGACAGGTTCAACCCCGAACGACGGCATCCGCAGGGTGACGCTGCTGTTGGAATAGGCGTCCTCTATCGAGCCCGCATTGCCACCGACAAAGCCGCCGACCACACCTTCGAGGTTGGTGGTATAGCTCACCGGACCGGTCGCAAATGCGACAGAAATATCGCCTTCCGGGCTGCCTTCGGTCACCGCCTCGTTATAGCCGGCAAACCCGCCAACGAAGGAATTGACCAGTTCTGACGTAACCGTGACCGCCCCCGTGGCCGAGGCGTCGGTCATCGGGCCGGCGTTCACACCGACCAGACCGCCGATATAGGAAGACAGCGTTGCTTCCTCGGCGGAGAGGTTGGAGACCGTGACGTCCCCCGTTGCCGAAAGCCGCTCTGCACGCCGCGTTGCGGTCCCCTGATTGCGGCCAATCAGACCGCCCACGGCAACCCGCGCGCCCTCGGCATTTACGGTAACAGCGCCGGACGCGCTGGCATCCGCGGTCGAGCCGATGCTGCGCCCGATCAATCCCCCTGCGGCGACCTCGCTTGAACCGGTGCCGGTAACGCTCACCGTTGTCGAGCTTGAAGAGTTGGCGATCCCTTCGACCGAATTATTTTCGCCCGCAAGGCCACCGATGTAGAGCGGACCACCATTGGCGGTGGCGCTGACCGAACCGGTGGCGCCGACACCCACCATGGTGCCGCCGTTGATGCCGACCGCGCCGCCGACCGAGCGGTTCGCCAGCGTCGTGCCGCCTTCGGTGATGGCTGCGTTCACCGTGCTGTTGGAAATCGTGCCGAGGAAGTTGCGCCCGACAAGACCGCCGATAGCGTTGCTCAGATCGCTTTCGCTTTCAATGGCGACGCTGCCGTCGAAGTTGCTGTTGCTGAGCGTGGACCCGGCCCCGCGCAATTCGCCGACCAGACCGCCGAAATTGCCCGAGCCGAACAGGCTGAGCGTTCCGTTCACATCCACGTTGTCGATCGTCGTATCCACCGACAGGCCGGACAGGATGCCGACGCTGCTGTCACCGGCAACATTCGCGTTATTCAAGGTCAGATTCGTGATCGTTGCGCCGCTGGTCTCGCCGAACAGCCCCGCGATCTCGGAGGTCAAAACCGTCAGGTCGTCGATGCTGTTCCCCTGCCCGTCGAGTGACCCGGTAAAGGCCCCTACCGGGGCGCTGATCGGATCGAACCCGAGGCCAAGCTGCCACTGGTCGGTGCCCGCCGCGTCAATCGTGCCGGCCAGGGCGAAACTTTGCGAAGACAGGCCATCGGATCCCATCCCCTGAAGTCCGAAGGCATCCGTCAGCAAATATGGATCGCCATCCACGCCGCTTCCGCCCATGGCCCGCAGGAAGCTGGTGCCGATCGCCCCCGACAGCGCGAAATCACGCGCGCTGAATCCGGGCAAGGTCGCCCCCAGCTGCTGCCAGTCTCCATTGAACAAGCGGAAAGTATCCACGTTGATCTCGCCCGCAGCAGCGGTGGTCAATGTGCCATCCGCCGTCAGTTCCAACCCTCCGGACGGGGCGGTGATCCCGTCATTGAAGACGATATCGTTGTCCGCGATCATACCGAGGGTAAAACCGCTCGCCCAGGCGACCTCGGCGTTGACGGTGATGTTTCCGGCATCCGAAAGGTCGATATCTTCGGTTGTCAGCGTGACGTTACCGGACTCGAGGTTTCTGGAAAGGACCGCGACATCGACGAAGGACGCACCGGGATCACTGTCAGTGGTATCGATGTTCAGATTGCGCGGATCGAGAAGAAGCTGGCCCGCAGCACCCGCCGGAGCGCGGCTATCGACAAGGCCGGAAAAGGCCAGCGTGTCCTTGCCCGACACCTCGACAAAGCCGCCGTCACCGCCCAGATCGCCTCCGCGCGCCGAAATCGTACCCGCGAACTCGGTCCGCTCGTCGGACCACAGGATCACGCGGCCACCGTCGCCCATGCTCCAGGCATCGGCGGTGATGGTCGTTTCGGCATCGACCCCGAGGTAGAGTGCGGTCGGCAGCCCGTCGCTGCCACGCAGCGCCCCGCCGATGCGGATCACGCCGCCCCCTTCCGGGCCGCTTGCGTCGATGCTTGCCCCGGCCAGATCGATCTGCCGACCGATGATCGTCACGTCACCGCCGCCGCGCCGTGCGAGCGGCCGCGGCGATTCAGCCACCACGATCGCCGGTCTGCGCGGTGCCTTGGCGCGCGTCGTGACGCGGCCCGAAACCGTGACGCGCCCTCCCGCGCCGCCGCCCAGCGTGATCACGCCGTTGCGCACGGACACCGACCGCGCCTCGGCCACGCCGGACAGGTTGATGGCGTGGCGGGCCGCATGGCGGGCGGTCGCCGCGCGCATTTCGATGCTGCCGCCCTCTGCCGATACGGTGCCCGCGTTTTCGATGAGCGCGCGCATCTCTCCGTCGCCTTCGGACGGCACCTCGATCTGAAGGAACCGGTCGCCCGACAGATCGAGCGTGGCACGCTCGCCCGCGCCGAAGCCGATCCGGCCCATCGGCACCATCACCAGCCCCGAGTTTGACACCCGACCGCCCAGAAGCGCCGCGAACCCGCCCCGACCCACGGTGATCGTTCCGCGGTTGTCGACAGCGGCGGAACTGCCCAGACCGTCAAACCGCAGCCGACCGGCCATGAAATCATCGTCACCGGTATCCAGCGTCGACCCCACGAAGCCGCCACCGGCGCTGACCTCTCCGGTTTTGCCGATCAGCAGACCGTTGGGGTTGACCACATAGACCTCGCCCGTCGCCGAAAGCCTGCCGTGAATTTCACTGGTGGTGGCGCCTGTCACACGGTTCAGGATCGCGCTGGAGCGGTCAGGCTGGCGGATCTCGACAGAGTTGCCCCGCCCGATCGAAAAGCTGTCCCAGTTCATCACCGCGCGGTCGGAGCCCTGATCAAGAACCATCACCCCCGCACCGGGAACAGAGACCGATACATCCCCCTGCGCGACAGTGCCCCCCTGCGGCAAGGCGTCTTGTGAAAATGCTGTGTGCGGGTGCAGGAATCCCAGAATGACCAGGGTCAGCGGCGCCAGCCGGGCACCCCAACGTTCAGAAGCGGAAATTACCCGAAATGCTGAAACGCGTGTCGTCAGAACCATTGTCCCGTTCTCCCTTGGCCAATTCGACCCTCAAACTGCTTGCTCTAAATCGCGACTCTGTCTGTGAAAAAAGATCGAACCCCACGCCGTAGGAATGGGCGCTTTCGTGGCCGCTTTCGACGGCGGTTGGTTGTTCGATCGAAACGCCCCCGGCGGCCACAAAGGCATAGGGGCTGACGAGGAAAGGCGTATTTGCAAATGTCGTGCGTGTCTGGTGCGCGATTTCGGCGCGGACGACCCAACCGCGGTCCCCGCGCAACGCTCCGGATTCGAACCCCGACAGCGCGCTCGCGCCAGAGAGGCCGAACTGTTCGGACGTGACCAGCGCATCCCCGAAAGACAATTGCGCACGGCCCGAAACCGACAGAATGATCCGTTCGGACAAAGCGCGCTGGTGGAAGGCCGAGAGGCTGAGCTTGGTAAATTCGGCATCCGCGCCCTGCCGCGACAACGGCGTGCCGGTGCCCACGTCATCGGCGCCGCGCGCGCCCCACGCATCAACCCCGCGCGACAGCACCGCCCCCAGATCGGTGAATGCCCCGTCCTCGTGGATGTAGCTGAAGTTTGCGCCAAAGCGCAGGACTGTGGTTTCGTCTTCGTAGATCGGCGTCGCTCCGGCAATGGTGAGCAGATCCTGGCTGTCCTGCTGGCGGTCGACCGCAAAGGTCGTCGTCAGGTTCATCTGGCGCGACCGGATCACCGGATAGATCAGGCGCAGCGACTGGCGGTCGAAATTCGACCGGGTGGGTGCCGTGGCGTTATCCGGGGTCGTGTCACTGGTCGTGAACTCCGCGTTCAACAGCAGACCGGACACGCCCAGCGGCACCACGAAACCCGCCGCCAGCACGCGGTAGCGCGGATCACTGTCGAAAAACCCGCTCGGCGTGCCGGAAGCGCGGGCATAGATCGATTCGCCGTATCCGAAGGGGCTGTTGAATTCGACCCCGGCATTCAGGGACAGCTTTCCCAGATCGTCGGAAATCGCATTGTCGAAGCCGACAAAGCCGGTGATTTTCTTGTACTCGGGGTCGAGGGTCAGCACCGTGCCGCCCGGTGTCCGCCCCGATCCGAGCGCCGTACCGAGCGCCACACCCGCCGTGTCCCCCGCCAGCAGCAATTGCCGCTCAAGCTCGGCCAATGTCAGGCCCCTGCGGTTTTCGAGGGTCGAGGTCAGACGCTCGAGGCGCTGGCGCACTTCGGGCGGGACCGACTCCGCGTTCACCTCTTCGATGAAACCATCGACGACCTGTACCTTCAGAACGCCGCCGTCCCGCAGGCTTTGCTGGGGCAGCACGACGCGGGCCAGAACATACCCCGCGTTGGCGTAATCCTCTTCCAAGGCCGCGACAGCATTGAACAGTTCCGATACCGGTACGCGGCGACCGGTCAGACGTGCCTCAAGCTTTGCGTTCGCGTCGGCCATCTGGGGCAATCCGCCCTGCAGGTTCACGCCCGACAGGGTGACACCGATCCGTTCGGCACCCGGAGGGGCCTGCGTGCCCGTTGCCCCGGAAAAGACAATCGCCCCGTTCAGATTCTGCAAGGGCGGCGTGAAACTCTCTGGGGTGACTGTGCTGGCCGTGGTTCCGTCCTGCGCCAAGGCAGGGCTTGCAGTGCAAAGCGCGACAGCCATTCCCGCACAGGCGGCAAATCGACGGAAGTTTTCAAGACGCAGCTTGGCTGTCACCATGGGGTGCACTCCAGAACAATGACTTTGATTAAAAATTGATACTCGATACGAAACGGCCGCTGAATAATTTCGGCCCGTATCACAGTGTAACCCGCCTGCCACCGCTTTATGCAAGATAAATTTCGGTCATTTCCCCTATAAGCGCAAAGTTGCGATGCAAGCGCAGATCGAGGCATCCGGCACCGGTGCGCCCCCGCGCGAGCGGCCTTTTCCGGGACGTCCGGGGTTGCTACGATGCACTCATTTGAAGAGGTCGCACGCCGTGACGATATTTTACACGAAGGATTTGCAGTGGGTCCGCGAGACGCAGGATGGCTTTGTGGTGGGGCTGACTGCGCGGGCTGTGAAAGAGATGGGCAAGCTGACGCTGGTTGAATTGCCACCGCTTGGCGATCGTATCCAGATCGGCGACGAGGCGGTTCTGATCGAAAGCACCAAGGCCGCGACCGACCTTGTCGCGCCGCTGTCGGGTCAGGTGATCGAATGCAACGATGGCGTCACGCGCATGCCGACGCTCGCCAGTGAGGAGCCCGAAGGGGCCGGATGGCTGTACAAGCTGCGGGCGGAGGACCGCTCCGAACTCGCGCTTCTGTCGCGGCAGACGCCGGACGACGAGCAGGAATAGCGCAGATATTCCCTTTTGCCTTTGGCGGCTCTTGCCGCTTGAGCGCGCTGCATCTGCCATGGCTCCGAAGGCACCTCGGCGTTTTGCAGAATGTTCACTTTTGAAGGGTTGCCCTTCGAAAAACCGGCTGCAATGCTGTCCTCCCAAGCGGCGGCCCTGTCCGGCTGCTGCCTGTCAGGGTGACCATGCCGGAACACGGGCAATGGTCGGCTCGCTCGGCTATCCCCACAGTCTGAATCCAATCGCAAAGCACAGAACCCACGGGCGAAATACCGGCGCACAGGTCGTGGAACGCAATTCCGCCATGCGGTATTGCGGCCTCGGGTTTTTCAGCCTAACCTCTGGTTATGCCGTGTGTCTCTGGGAGGGTGATGTTCGGCGTGGTCGCGGGAAGGCTCTCTGTTGAACACTGCGTTTGACCGGCGAGGCAGGCCAAAACGGCAAGAGGGGGATGCCGGAGAAGCCTAATCAGTATCTGGACCTCTTTTGCCGCCATCGCGCGATGCGCACAGCCGGATCGCGCGATCACGTTGCTGCGGCTCCAATCAAGACAACTTGAGAAAAAACAAACCATCGGGAAGGTAAACAATGAAATCCACAAAGAAATTTACGCAGTTGGTCCTCGGCTCGGCGCTCGCTACGTTCGGGCTGTCGGCTGCGGCAATGGCGCAGGACTATGACTGGCCGCGTCTGCTGGTCATCGGGACACCGGGCACCTCGACGGGCAGCTTTGCCTCGACCAACGGCTGGGGCCCCACGCTTCAGGAAGAGACAGGCACAACCGTGCGCATCGTGCCAGAAGACAGCGAGCCGATGCGCTACAAGCGTCTGACCGACCGCGAGGATATCGCGATTTCTTCGGTGTCGGCGTCTGAAATGGCCGCGCAGACCGAAGGCTTCGGCGGCTATGCTTCGGCCAAGCCGCTGCCGCAGCGCATTCTGTGGCACCATAACGACACGCCCTGGGGCTTTGTCGTCTCCGGCGATTCGGACATCCAAAGCCTTGACGATATCGCGAAGGGCGGCGTGCGCGTGACATCCGGCGTCTTTTCGCCGGTGATCGTTGCGGTCATCACCGAAGCCCTGCCCGGCTTTATCGGCCTGTCCCCCGAAGAGGCGCAGGAAAAGATCGAATTCGTTCCCGCCTCTAGCTACGGCGAAAATTGCCGCTCCGTGGTTGAGGGCAAGTCTGACGTGGCCTATTGCTCGCCGATCTCATCGGTCCTGTCCGAAATGGAGGGTTCGCCCGGCAGCATCCGCTGGTTGCCGATGGACCCCGACGATACCGAAGCCTGGGACCGTTTCCTGAACGTGCGTCCGATGACGATCCCGACCAAAATCTCCTTTGGCGTGAAAACGGCGCAGGGTGTGAATTCGATGACATCGAATTTCGTCTATTCGGTACCGGCCACTGCGGACACGGATTTCGCCTACAACATGGCGAAATGGCTGCACACGTCCTTTGACAACTACAAGGGCACGCATGCGCTGGCGACCCGCATGTCGGTCGACCTGTTCCGTGAATTCCTGAATGCGAACCCGATTCCGGTGCACGAGGGAACCGTGAAATACCTGCGCGAAATCGGCCAGTGGACCGAAGAGGACGATGCGTGGAACGAAGAAGCGATCGCGCTGATGGACCGCTGGATCGAAGCGCGCAACGAGGGCCTGAAAACCGCCGCCGAACAGGGCGTCCGCGCGGATTTCCAGGACGAAGAGTTCCTCGCGATCATGGAAAAGGCGACCGAAGGTCTGCCAGCGTTCCGTTCGCGGCTCTAAGACGCGTCTGATCCGAAAATCGGCGAAGCGGCCCGACCGCTTCGCCCGTTTGACCACAGTCCCCAATTTCCGGAGCACCAGATGTCCGATCTGCAAAGTTCAGCGGCCGCCGACAGCGCGCCGAACGACGAGGTTACACGGCTTGGCCCGATGTTCTCGTTCACGTCCATCGCCTTTGTGGTTCTATGCTCCGCGGGGCTGGCGCTTGGGCTCTGCTATGCCTTCGGGGTGCCCATCGGGGGCAAGCGGATGCTCGAGGGACAGTATTACTGGTTTTTCATCGGTACATTCCTTGCTGCGGCATTCATCGCCCTGCCCGGACGCAAGGGCCAGACCGGCGTGCCGTTCTACGATGTGATCGCCGCCGCCATCGCCTTCGGGATCTGCGCGTGGTTCTCCAATTACGCCTGGGACATCGTTCAATCGGGCTGGACGAATTTTCCGGCCGGTGTCGTGCTGTGGGTCCTGATGCTGGAAATCGCGCGCCGCTCTGGCGGGGTGCCATTCCTGCTGGTCGTTTTCCTTCTGGGTCTCTACCCGCTGGTCGCGGACTTCTTTCCGGGCCTGCTGATGGGCATTCCCTACAGTTTCGAGCGGATGATCGAAGCGCATATCTTCCGCACCGAGGGGTTGATGGGCATCACGACAAAGATCGTGGCGGAAATCGTCCTTGGCTTTCTGGTCTTTGCAGGGGTTCTGATCGCGACCGGGGCCGGGCAGTTCTTTATCGATCTCGCCAATGCGGGCTTTGGAAAATATCGCGGCGGGGCTGCGAAGGTTTCCATCGTCGCAAGCGCCTTCTTCGGCTCGCTTTCTGGCTCTATCTTCTCGAACATTGCGGGGACCGGATCGATCACCATCCCGACCATGAAAAAGGTCGGATACCCGCCACACTATGCCGCCGCGATCGAGGCCTGCGCCTCGACCGGTGGCGTCGTCATGCCGCCCGTGATGGGGGCCATCGCCTTTGTCATGGCGATCACGATCGGCGTGGACTACGCGACCATCATGGTTGCCGCGATCCTGCCGTCGCTGCTGTTTTACTTCGGCCTGATCCTGCAGGTCGACGCCTATGCCGCGCGCAAGGGTCTTGTCGGGCTGAAGCAGGAAAACCTGCCTTCGGCGCGCGCGGTCATGAAACGCGGCTGGCCGTTCCTGTCGGTCATGGTCTTTCTGGTCTGGGGGCTGCTCTACATGCGCTGGGAATACTACGCCCCGTGGTATGCCAGCGCGCTGATGATCGCTCTCAGCTTCCTGCAACGCTCTACCATGATGACACCGACGCGCCTGTTCGCGACACTCCGTCAGGTGGGCGTACTGGTCACCCAGACCGCCGCCATCATTCTGCCCATCGCTTTTGTGGTCAGCGCCCTGACGATCACCGGCGTGACCGGCTCCATGACCTCCGGTCTGGTCGCCCTCGGCGGGGATAACGTCTATCTTATCATAGCACTCGGCGTGCTGGCCTGTTTCATCATGGGCATGGCCGGTCTTGCCATCGTGGCCTATATCTTTCTCGCCGTCACACTGGCGCCCGCCATCATCGAAATCGGCGGGCTGAACACCGTGGCCGTGCACTTCTTCATCGTCTACTACGCGATGCTGTCGGTCATCACACCGCCTGTGGGCGCCGCCGCCTTCCTTGCGGCGACAATCGCGGGGGCAAAACCGATGCAGACCTCCTTTACCGCGATGCGGCTCGGTGTCGTCATCTACTTTGTTCCGCTGTTCTTCCTGTTCCAGCCGGCGCTGGTGCTGCAGGGGGATCTGACCCCGTTGATCTACGTTCTGCCATCGATCATCGTAGGCATCATGCTGCTGGCCGGTGGCCTCGAAGGCTACCTCCTGGGCTTTGGCATGGTGCGTCCATGGATGCGTCTTCCATTGGCTGTGGCAGGCTTCGCCTTCAGCTTTCCGGGACTGCTTACCACGGTCATCGGGGGGGCGGCATCGGCTGCCATGGTCGCCCTGATCTGGCGGGACAACAGCAAGGAAAACACGGCTGTCGTCTAGCCGGCGCAGGCTGCACATCCATCGCCGGCAGCATATCGTTGACGGTCAATAATCATCACGGAGCGGGCGCATCATGCGCTCGTTTCGCTTTGCGGCTGGTGCGAGCGCTCTGAAGGCTCTGTCCCGATCTCAGCTTTCCCACATCCAGCGGCAGGCCGCATCGACCGCCGCGTGCAGGAGCAGCGTCAGGACCGCCAGTACGATCAGCGCGGCGAACATCAGGTCGATCTTTGCGCGACCGTTTGCCAGAAGCATCAGGTAACCAAGGCCGCAGGACGCGCCGACCCATTCGCCGATGATCGCCCCGATGGGAGCGTAGACCGCCGCCAGCCGCAGACCAGAGGCAAACCCCGGCATCGCGGATGGCACCCGCACACGCCACAGGATCCGACCGGGCGTGGCGTTCATCCCGCGGGCAAGCTCCAGCCAGCCGGGCGGTGTGCGCATCAGCGCGTCGAAGAACGCCGATGTCACCGGGAAATAGATGATAAGAAGCGCCATCGCGACCTTGGACCAAAGCCCGTACCCAAGCCAGAGTGTCAGGATCGGCGCCAGCGCGAAGACCGGCACCGCCTGACTGAAAACCAGCACAGGCCGCAGGACCGAACGGGCGACCGGAGACGCGGCGAGCAGGATCGCCGAGGCAAAGCCGAGCAGCGCACCGATCCCGAGGCCCAGAATAACCTCCAGCGTGGTGACGAGCGCATGGTCGGCCAGAAGTGCGCGACTGGTCCACAGCGTGGCAAAGACCAGTTGCGGACCGGGCAGGATAAAGCGCGGCAGATCGGCGAGGGTGACGATCGCCTGCCAGACAGCGGTCACCAGCAGGGCGATCCCCAGCGTGCGGCAGGCGCGTATCATGCGGCCTCCATCAGCAGCCGCAACAGCCGCCCCTGATAGGCCAGCGTTTCGGGCGCATCGAAGGGACGGGGCACAGGTGTGTCGGGCGGGGGTCGCGACGTGATGCCTGCGCCCGTCATCAGCAGAACATGCTGCCCCAGCCGCGCGGCCTCGGCCACGTCGTGGGTGACGTGCACGACCGTGCGACCGGCCAGAACCTCGGCTGCCAGATCCTGCATGCGCGCGCGCGATCTGGCATCGAGGGCCGAAAAGGGTTCGTCCAGCAATACGACTGGCCGGTCCTCCATCAGGGTGCGGGCGAGCGCGGCGCGCTGGCGCTGCCCGCCCGACAACGCATGGGGCCGTTTGCCGGCATGAGCGTCCAGACCGACACGTTTCAGCACCTCGCGCGCGCGGTCGCGCCGGGGCCTTTCACCGCGCAGTCGCGCGCCGAGCATGACATTGGCCGTCACGTCGAGCCACGGCAACAGCAGGTCGTCCTGCGCCATAAGCGCTATGCGGCGGCGCAACGTCGCCCCGTCCCCTGCCACCAGCCTGCCCTCGAAGGCGACCTCGTCCGCCAAGCCCGCAATCACCCGCAAAAGGGTGGACTTGCCCGTGCCGGAGGGGCCGAGCAGGCAGGTCCATTCCCCGCCCGGCACCCGAAGCGCAAGAGGCCCGAAAATCGGCACTCCACCGATCGCAGCACTGCCCGTCAGATCCAGCGCAGGAGCCGTAGTCATACTGACAGACCCGTTGCACCGGTCCGGACGCACAGCCGGCCCCCGGCGCAAATGCGTGGCCATGGCGGCAGGCGGGAGGCTAGGTACCGCTTGCAATCAGCGCCCTGCGGCGCCTCGTAACTCACCGAAGGATCGTTCCTGACGATGCGCGCAGCAGCACGCCACAGCCCGACTCTGCCGATGCTCATTGCTGTCCGAGATCGACCGCAAGATCGGACACGGCGCGCAGCCCGTCGACCAGACCCGCTTCGTTCAGGAAGGCTTCGAAACGGGCGTAGCGTCCCTCGTCCAGCGCCTCGGGGCGCAGGGCAAAACGCGGAACCGTATCGACCCATGCCCGCGCATTCAGCTCGTCCTGCAATTCGACGGCGGTTGCGGAAAAGATCTCCCAGCTTTCATCGGGATGGTTGACGATGAACTGGGTGGCTTTCTCGGTCGCGGCCAGGAACCGGCGGACCATGTCCTTGTCCATCGTTTCGGGATTGGCGACGTAGATCAGCTCGTCATAAGTCGGCACGCCCGTTTCCTCGGGATAGAAACAGCGGCCCGGCACCCCCTCGATGTCCATCTGGTTCAGCTCGAAATTGCGGAACGCGCCGATGACGGCATCCACCTGCCCCGACATCAGCGCGGGCGAGAGGGACCAGTTGACGTTGACCAGCTCGATATCCCCCATGGCAATGTCCACCTGTCCCAGCATCTCGGCCAGCAGCGCCTCCTGTACGCCCGCCACCGAAAAGCCGACCTTGCGGCCCCTGAGGTCCGCGATGCTGTCAACGGGGCCGTCCTGAAGCACCAGCAAGCAGTTCAGCGGTGTCGCGACCAACGTGCCGACGCGCACCAGCGGCATGCCCTCGGCGACCTGGAGATGCAGCTGCGGCTGGTAGGAGATCGCGATATCGGCGCGGCCCGCCGCAGCCATCTTGGGCGGATCAGACGGATCTGCGGGGGCAATGACAGCGACCTCCAGACCCGCCTCGGCGAAGAACCCTTTCTCTTCGGCGATCACGATGGGCCCGTGATCGGGGTTCACGAACCAGTCGAGCACAACGGTCATCTGGTCCTGAGCGGCGGCGGGCGTGGCGGCAAGAAGGGCGAGGGCGGCAAGTCTTGATATCATTCGTTTTCTCCATCTGGTGTGTATCGGGGTGGGGGATCGCCAAGAGCGACAAGGAAAATAGGGCCTTCCCAGACGCGCGACAGCCGCTCGGCGGCAGCCCAGGCGCGCAGGCCCGAGCGGCAGCACAGCACGGCGCGGTGGCCGGTATCCGGGGAAGGCCCGTCCGGCCCGAAGGCCGTGACAGGCAGGCGGTGGGCTGACGGTCGCACCAGCGGTGCCTCATCAGCAGACCGCAGATCGACAACGAAATCGTTTTCCCGGATGTCGGAGACGGCAAGAAAGCGCGGCGCCTGCGCGGGCTCTGGCGCGCCAGTGAAGGCGAAGCCGCCAAAGCGCAGGTTTGAGCCGTCAAAGGTGACGATACTGCCCAGCGGCGACGGCGCGATGCCCGCGATAAGCGCCAGCGCCATCTGCGCCTGAAGGGCGCCGATCACCCCGACGACCGGCCCCAGCACGCCGTCTTCGGCGCAGGACCCCGCGCTGCGTGGCAGATCGGGAAAGACGGCCCGCAGGCTGGGGGCATCCCCGCAGAAAGCCCCGGCGTAACCGCCCAGACCGATGACCGAGGCACTGACCAGCGTCAGACCTTTGGCGCGGCAGGTATCGGACAGGATATAGCTGACGGCAAAACTGTCGGCACAATCCAGAACCAGATCGGCGTCCTTGCAAAGCGTATCGGCATTCGCCGGATCAAGGGCCGCGATCACCGGCTCGACGCGGCAGTCGCGGTTCAGCGCGCGAAGGGCGGCGGCGGCGACCTCGGCCTTGGGGCTGCCCACATCGGCCTCGCGGAACAGCGTCTGCCGGTGAAGGTTCGCCACCTCGACCCTGTCGGGATCGACGATCCGTATCCGCCCGACGCCCGCCCCGCCCAGATATTGCAGCACAGGGGCCGCAAGCCCCCCTGCCCCGACGATGACCACACGGGCGTTGCGCAGGCGGTCCTGACCTTCCGGCCTCATTTCAGGCAGAGCGATCTGGCGGGCGTAACGGTTCATCGGGTCGCCTCGACCCACTGCCGCACGCGCCCTTCCGGATCGTCGTTCAGCGTGATGTCGGTGACGACCGACACGATGTCCGCACCCGCCTGAAAGGCACCTGCCGCGCGGTCGACACTCATCCCGCCGATGGCGACGAGGGGCAACTCGCCGATCAGCTGCTTCCATTCGGACACCCGCCCGAGGCCCTGCCGCTCCCATTTCATCTTCTTCAGGATGGTCGGGTAAACCGGGCCGAGCGCCACGTAATCCGGCGACAGCGAAAGCGCGCGGTCAAGTTCGGCATGGTCGTGGGTGCTGATACCCAGCTTCAGGCCCGCCCGCCGGATCGCGCCCAGATCGGCGGTATCGAGATCCTCCTGCCCCAGATGCACCCAGTCACATTTTTCATCGATGGCGATGCGCCAGTGGTCGTTCACGACAAGCACAGCGCGGTATCGCCGGCACTTTTCCATGGCTTCGGAAACGAGGCGTCGAACCTGCGCCTCCGGCGTGTCCTTGATCCGCAGTTGCACCAGTTTCACACCGAGGGGCAGCATCCGGTCCAGCCAGCCGGGGTGATCGAAAATCGGATAGAACCGGTCGAGCGTCATGTCAGGAAAGCCTTTCCAATGACCGGTGTCGAGGGCGCGGCCATGTCGCGCGGCTCCATCGGGTCGGCCTCACGGGCGAGCCGGCCTGCCTCTACCGCGCGGGCGAAGGCTTCGGCCATCGCGGCCGGATCCCCTGCCTTCGCGACAGCGGTGTTCAGCAGGACCGCGTCAAAGCCCATCTCCATCGCCATCGCAGCCTGGCTGGGCAGCCCGAGCCCCGCGTCGATGACCATGGGAACATCCGGAAACTGCGCCCTGATCGTGCGCAATCCGTAGACGTTGGTCAGCCCCAGCCCGGTGCCGATGGGCGCGCCCCACGGCATCAGGACCTCGCACCCGACAGACAGCAGGCGGTCGGCCAGCACGACATCCTCGGTCGTGTAGGGAAAGACCTGAAATCCGTCCTCGGTCAGGATACGGGCGGCTTCGACCAGACCGAAGGGATCGGGCTGGAGTGTGTCGGCATGGCCGATGACTTCGAGCTTGATCCACGGCGTGTCGAAGAGCTCGCGCGCCATATGCGCGGTTGTGACGGCTTCGCGAACGGAATGGCAGCCGGCGGTATTGGGCAGCAGCGTGACATCCAGATCGCGCACCAGATCCCAGAAGGCCGTACCGGCCCGGTCGGCGCCTGCCTCGCGGCGGACGGAAACGGTTGCGACACCGGCACCCGAACGTTGAAAGGCGCGGGCCAGCACGCTGGGCGACGGGTATTGCGCCGTGCCCAGCATCAGCCGCGATGTGATCTGTTTTCCGTAGACCTGCATCCTAGCCCCCCTGCCGGGGTGCGACGATCTCGATCCGGTCACCCGGCGACAGCGCGGTATTCTCCCGCGCGGTGGCGGGCACAAAGCTTTCGTTGACCGCCGATGCGATCTTGGCCCCGCCGTAGCCGAGTTCGTCAAGTGCGCCGGCAAGCGTCTCTGCGCGCACCTCCGTAGGGGTGCCGTTAACGGTGATCTTCATACAAAAACTCCGGTTTGGTGCCCTCGCAGGCCATCTCTGCCGCCATCCGCGCCAGCGCGGGCGCAAGCAGAAAGCCGTGGCGAAAAAGGCCGTTGACGTAGATTGTCGCACCGCGCCGTTGCAGGCGCGGCAGGTTGTCGGGAAAGGCAGGGCGGGCATCGGCGCCGACTTCGACCAGTTCTGCCTCGGCAAAGGCGGGATGCAGCGCATGCGCCGCCGACAAAAGCTCGAGGACAGCGCGGACGCTGCGGCGACGGTCATCGCTTTCGATTTGCGTGGCGCCGAGCATGAACAGACCGTCACCACGCGGCACGACGTAGAGCGGAAAGCGCGGGTGGAGCAGCCGGACCGGCCTGCTGAGGCGGATGTCGGTGCTGCGCAGCACTGCCATCTCTCCCTTCACGCCGCGCAGATCGCGCAAGGCATCCCGCGCCGCCAGCCCGCGGCAGTCGAATGTCAGGCCCCCTGCGTCCGCTTGCCCGGAGGCGAAGGTGACACCGGCCTGCATCAAACCTTCGCGCAACCGGAACAGCGCGGCGCGCGGATCGATATGTCCTTCGTCGGCGATATGAAGGGCGCGGTCGAACCGACCGTCGAGGTCAGGCTCAAGTGCGGCCAGCGCAGCCGCGTCGGCTTGCCGGTGCTGTGGAACACGGCGTGCGAAACGGTCAAGCTCCCGCCGGTCACGGTCGAGGGCGACCGCGACGGTTCCCCGCCGCGCAACTGCCACACCCTGCCGTTCCCACCAATCGGCGGCTTCCTGTCCCAGCCGCACAACCGGTTCCTCGGCGGTTTCGCCCTCGCAGAAAGGGGCCAGCATCCCGCCTGCCCACCACGAACACCCGTGCGGCCCGGGCCGATCGGCTGGGTCGATGACGGTCACATCGCAACCACGGGCGACCAGTTCCGTCGCCACGCACAGCCCCGCAACGCCGGCGCCCAGTACCGTCGCGCGCATCATCGGCTCCAGACCTCGTAAAAGTGGTGAACCGGCCCGCAACCGCCGCCGATCTGCAACCCGTCCGCCGCGCGGATCGCACCGTGCAGCCATGCCTGCGCGCGCCGGACCGCCGCCACGACGGTGGCCCCTTTCGCCAGTTCGGCAGCGATCGCCGACGACAGGCTGCATCCGGTCCCGTGGGTGTTGCGCGTCGCAAGCCGTGGTTGCGACAGCTCCGTTGTCGCAAAGGCTGTGACCAGCCTGTCGATGCAGGTCGCACCGGTCGCGTGGCCGCCTTTCATCACCACTGCCCCTGCTCCAAGTGCGCGCAACGCATGCCCCTGTGCCTCGGTCTGCGCGGCGGTGTCTGCGGGGTCTTGCCCCAACAGGCGGGCCGCTTCGGGCAGGTTCGGCGTCAGCACATCGGCACGCGGCAGCAGGCGTTCGATCAGCGCGGCCTCGGCCTCTTCGGCCAACAGCGCGTGCCCCGACTTTGCGATCATCACGGGATCGAGCACGACAGGGCCGCGATAACCTTCGAGCGCATCGGCCACGGCGGCGATGATCTCTGGCGATGCGAGCATCCCGATCTTGATGGCTTGCGGGGGGATGTCTTCGAGAACGGCTGTTATCTGCGCGCCGACCACGGCGGGCGATACTTCCTCGACCGCGAAAACACCTCGTGTGTTCTGCGCGGTGATCGCCGTGATCGCACTGGTGCCGTACACGCCGAGGGCCGAAAAAGTCTTGAGATCGGCCTGGATGCCCGCACCTCCACCGCTGTCGGAGCCCGCGATGGTCAAAGCTGAACAATGTGGCATCTTCTACATCTCCTCCGGCGAGGGGAGGAGGAAGAACAAGCGGGAAAGGACGGTGCGCCTGATCTTGCTCCGTTTCCTACGCCGGTATTGTCCGGATCAGGTTCAATGGGTTAGCTTGCGCCTCTCAGCCCCAGACGGGGCACCCCAACGGATTTGGATTATTGATATCAGCCTGCGGACGCCCCTGCAACTGCCCAAAGCGCGCGACCGGATTCGGGGCGCGAGGGGCCGGGTGTGAAGGCCGGTGACCGGCGGCCAGTCCTACCGAAGGCAAACCGTGCCAGTTGATGCTGGCCATCAAACGCGCAATAGATCTTGATACCATCACCACCCACAGCACGATTTTGATACCGAACCGAACCGCAACCACAGGACCCCCCATGACAGATACCATTCTCGCCGAATTTCTACTGCCGACGGAAGAGCTGCGCGATGATCTGCCTTTCTATACGAAGACGCTGGGCATGCGGCTTGAAAATATCTATCCCGCCGATGACCCATCTGTGGCGAGCTTTTCCGGCTACGGCATCCGCCTGCGGATCGAGAAAGGCGCCGATGTCGCCCCCGGCCATCTGCGCATTCTGACCGACGATCCCGACAGTTTTTCGGATGGCGCGCGCGAACTGACCGCGCCAAACGGCACCCGCATCACGCTTGCGCCGCTGACCCCACAGGTAGACCCGATCGAAACCCAGCATGAATTCGCCGTCCGCCGCCTGCGCGACGAAGCGCCATGGGTGATCGGCCGCGCGGGTATGCATTACCGCGATCTGATCCCGTCCCGCCTCGGCGGGTCGATCATCGCCAGCCACATCCGCATCCCCGACGGCGGCCCCGTTCCGGACATGGTCCACTACCACACGGTCGGGTTCCAGCTGATCTTTTGCTATCGCGGCTGGGTCGATGTGCTCTACGAGGATCAGGGCGATGTGATCCGCCTGCACGCAGGCGATTGCGTGACCCAGCCGCCGGGGATCCGCCACCGTGTCGTCGAAGCCTCTCCCAACATCGAGGTGATCGAGATCGGCGTGCCAGCCGAACACGTCACCACCATCGACCACGATTTCACGCTCCCCAACGGCAAAGGCGATCCCGCCCGCGAATGGGACGGCCAGACCTTTGTGCACCACGTAAAAGACAGGGCGGAGTGGCATCCCTTCCGCATCCCCGGCTTCATCGCGCGCGACACCGGCATTACCGCGGGGACCAAGGGCGTGGCCGGTATTCAGGTCGTCCGAAAAGGCGACGGCGAAACGAGGGCCTTTACCCACGATGCCGACATCCACTTCACCTTCGTGATGGAGGGTACGATGACACTGGCGGCCGATGGTCACGATCCCCGCCAGCTCGAAGCGGGTGACGGTTTCGTCATCCCGCCCGGGTTGGTCGCGACTTACAACGATGCCTCGCCTGATCTCGAACTGCTCGAAGTCGCGCTGCGCGGTGATTTCACGACAACGCTGCGGTAACCGCTCCAGAAACGCAAACGCCGCCCCGGAGGGCGGCGTATAAGCGTCTGATAACGCGTTTTTATTGGTTGCGGGAGTAGGATTTGAACCTACGACCTTCAGGTTATGAGCCTGACGAGCTACCGGGCTGCTCCATCCCGCGCCAATGTGTGTCACCTAACGCGAGTCGGAACGGACTGCAACCCTGAACGCCATGCTCCAAGGCCCAAAACCACCGAAATTCGATATTTATTTCCACGGTGCGGCAGCGGGTATTCGTTTCTGTACCCCTTGGCTTTGACGGCCCGGTTTTCAGCCATCCCCTTCTGCGGATCAGCGGTAGACAAGCGGCGGTTTGATGTTCGGCAGTGGTGGCATTTTCCATGTCAGGATCACCGGATCGACCGATCGCAGTCCCCGCAAACCACATTCATCTGCTTGGCCGTTTTGGAAGATGCTTGGCGCGCAACACCTGGGATGCTGTCACGAACAACTCTGCGAGATTGGCGATCCCTGAAGGACTCGAACCCTCAACCTGCTGATTAGAAGTCAGCTGCTCTATCCAGTTGAGCTAAGGGACCGCTTGGGCCGTTATGGGTCAACTGTCCGCGCCCATCAAGAGGCATCAGCCCCGATGAAACCACACAGGCAGGGTGGTGCGGCAGACGTAATTGATGAAGGGCGGTTTCACGATCCCGCGCTCGGGGTCGCGAACCGGATTGCCGCGGATCTTCTCGTAGCCCAGTGCCACGGCGTCCGGCCAGGGAAGGTCCTCCGCTCGGGCGAGTTTGCGGAAGAACCGTTTGGCATGGAAATCCGGCTTCGCCCAGCCTTTGACGTTCCAGTCTTCTCCGACACTGTCCGCGACCGACTGGCGGACTGCATTCGTCTCTTTCAGCGCCGCGCTGTTTGCGTGCTTGAGATGAACCAGAAACACGCCGTCCGGCATCTCGAACGGGAATTTCAACGCCCGCCGGTGGCCACAGAAGACACCGTGCAGACGCAACGGCATCCCGCGTTTTGTCGCCCAGGCCTTTGAATAGTTCCCGGTGACCGCCGCGATGCGGCGCTGCGCGAACACGCTTTCAGTGGCTTGCAGCTCAGCGTCGCCGTCAACCTCCGCAAGGTTGAGGCCGAGGGCGAAAATAGCGGGGGCGGCGGTGCTTTGAAAGACATCCGCGAAGGAGCTGTGTAACTGCGGATCGTAGCAGATCAACTCGTCAGCGTCTGTCTGGATCACCCAGTCGTAGATGTGGTTCAGGGCGGACTGTATGTCGTTCATCACCCGCAAACGCACGCGGTCGAAGTTTGCCAGATCGTCGCGCGGGATGGTGATGATGCTGGCGTCGGGACAAAGCTGTGCAATCTTGGGATCCTGCCCATGACAGATAATATAGAGGTTCGCTGTTCCGACTTCCCGACCGTAGTGGCGGTACCACTGCGAAATGGCCCAATAGTCCTGATAGACCATCGTGAGAGCGCAAATTTTCATTGGGGCATTCCAGTACAGACAGATCCGAGAACGTTTCGTGCGTATAATGCACGACATTCTGCCCCTCTCAAGGAATGGCTGCGACCCGATTGCGGCGGCCCCTTCCGGCGGTTCAGGAGTGCCGGATCGCGGATCGAATTTGGCTGCCTGCTTCGGCGGGCCGCTTTGTAGTTTATTGTATTTGT
>NZ_JBEFLP010000005.1 GCF_040149665.1 Sulfitobacter sp. HNIBRBA3233
TCCACAACCACGTTGCCCTGCAACTGGTAGCCGACCGCGATGGCAAAGGAGGTCATCACCGGCAGCAGCGCGTTCCGCGCCCCGTGGCGGATCACGACCGCGTAGGGCGACAGGCCCTTGACCTTGGCCATGGTGACGAAGTCCTCCTTCATCACGTCGAGCATGTTCGAGCGCATCAGCAAGAGCGGCAGGCCCTGCGAATAGATGGCCAGCGTCAGCATCGGCAGCGCCAGATGCGACAGGAAATCGGCGGAGGTATAGAGCTGCCAGAAACTCTCGTAATTGGTGCCAGCCGATCGCGTGCCCCCGGCCGGAAACCATCCCAGCGAGAACGAGAAGATCGCGAGCAGCACCATGCCGAGCCAGAATTCAGGCATCGCACGGGTGGCCAGCACAACGGGCAGCGCGGCTGCTTCGGTCCGGGACCCGCGGCGCCACGCCAGCCATGCGCCGGCAAGAATGCCGAAGGCGTAGGCCACGATCAGCGAAGAGAATGTCAGGATCAGCGTATTGGGCAGCAGCATCCAGATCCGGTCTGCCACCGGCGTGCGGTAGCGGAAAGAATACCCAAGCTCGCCCTGAAGCAGATTGCCGAGATAGGTGAAATATTGCTGCCAGAGCGGTTTATCCAGACCGAACTGGCGGATCAGCGCCTCTTGCTGTTCGGCGGTAAAGGTGGGGTCGATATAGGCGGCCAGCGGATTGCCCGGCATCAGCCTGAACATCAGGAACAGGATCGTCACCACGGCCCAGAGGACCAGCATCAGTTGTAGCGTGCGGAAGGCAAAGGGCTTCAGTGTGCTCATGACAAGTCCCGTCAGGCCGCGCGAACCGGCGGCAGTGCAAGGTGGATAGGAAAGCGGTGAAGGACTGCGCGGCGAACCCGATGTCCGCCGCGCAGGGTCTGCGGGGGGTTAGTCCGCCAGAGTTTCGGAGACGCCCTCGGGGTAGGTCAGCTTTTCGCCGACGCCACCGTATCCGGCCTCTTCGAGGATGGATTTCGCCACGTCGGAGCCTGCCTCGAACCCGTCCACGACGGCATCCGCGTGCCAGAACTCAAGCGCGGGGGAGACAACCGAATTCGACGCCACCGCGAATTTCTTGAACGCGGCGTTCACGATCAGGCGACGGTCCACCGCTGCCGACAGCGCGCGGCGGAAGGCGGGATCGTCGAACGGGGGGCGGCGCATGTTGAACGCCACATAGCGGAACCCGATATCCACGGTCGAAACGACGGACAGGTCACCGTCCTCCTCGGCCGCGTCCAGCAGAACCTGCGGGTCACCCTGGAAGTCGGTCAGGAAGTTGATCTCGCCCGAGCGCAGCATCCCAAGCGCCGCTTCGGCGTTCGGCACAAGACGCAGGATGAAACGCTCTGCCTTGGGTGCGTTGAAGTGATCGGCATTGGCTTCCAGCACGATCTCCTCGTTCGGCAGCCAGCGCACGAACTTATACGCGCCCGACCCAATGGGCATGTCTTCCTGATAGCTTTCCGCGTTCTCGTCCTTTGTGCCCAGATCGGCCAGGATCGGCTCCCAGATGTGTTTCGGGATCAGGTTGATCTTGGCAAGGCTCGAGGTGAGGAACGATGCCGATGGCGTCCCGAGCGTGAAGACAATGGTGTCGTCGCCTTCCGTCTCGATGCCCGTGATGTTCGACCCGAAGGGCGCGTACATCGGTGCTTCGCCACCGGTTGTCGCCTCGTAGGAGAAGACGACATCCTCGACGGTCACCGGCTCTCCGTCGTGCCACATCATATCGTCCCGCAGGGTCACGGCGATGGTGGTTTCATCGCGCCATTCGTGGCTTGCCGCCGCCCATGGCTGGGGCAGACCGTCGGGACCGACGCGGAACAGGCGGTCATAGATCAGTTCGGTCAGCCAGTTGTCGGTGACGCCCGAAATATAGAGAGGGTTCACCGCGATCACATTGTCCGAGCTGTTGACGATGATGTCCTTCTGGTCCCCGGTGGGTGCCAGCGACAGCCATGTCCAGTAGCTGCGGATACCGATGCCGGACTGGTCGACGACGGTTTCGGGGTCAAAGACGGTGTTGTCGAAGGCAAAAGCCTGCTGCGGGTGAACCAGCATCATGTTGGGCTGGTCCGCCGCCAGAATTTCCTGCGCCTTGATCACCAGCGCCTTGCGCGCCTCTGGATCGACGGTGACGCGCTGTTCCTCGACGATCTTGTCGTATTCGGGGTTGTTGTACCCGATGAAGTTATAGCCGCTTTCGGCGGTCGAGGAGTGGAAGAGGTTGAAGATGATCTCGTCCGGGTCGGAGCGTTCGGGCCGCCCGGTCATCTGCCATGCGGTCGCGTCCCAGTCGTTGCGGTTGTACCAGACGACATCGGCCATCTGCGACCATGGCATCACGTCCACCTCGACATCGAGGCCAAGCTTGCGCCATTCCTGCGCGATCAGCTGGATCGCCTGGAATTCCGAAGGCTGCGCGGCCTGCGGGCGCGACAGCAGGTGGATGGTGCGTATCGGATCCTGCGCGCTGGCCGTCGTCGCCCAAAGCGACGCCCCCAGGGCAACACCGGCTGTTAGAGTGCGTAACATATTCAAGGGTACTCTCCTGTTGCATGGATCCGGTACGGCAGTGTCCGGATCGTTTGGTTGTCGCGCGAACCGGCTGATGATCCGCGATGAGGGGCGTTACCCCCTTCGCGGCGCCGGAGTGAAAGACTCTTGCGTCTTTCTTGTCCGACTCCGCGTCTTTTTGTTTTACTCACTAAAACACTTTTGATATACTTCGTTCAGTAAAACAGATTTGATTTTTAAATCAAGCGGCATCCCAAAAAGAAAGCGATCCCCCTATGCAGAAAGAGCTGCCCGAGCGTAAGTCATACCGGATCGACGCCGTTGCCCGCGCGCTGCGCGTTTTGGAGGCACTTGGCGACACGCCCGGCATCGGTGCGACAGCCCTTGCCGAAAAGCTGGGCCTGACCAAATCCATCGTGTTCCGCCTGCTCCAGACACTGGAAGAAGACGGCTATGTTCAGCGCGACGAGGAGCGCGCGATCTATGCGCTGGGGTACCGGATCGCGCTCCTGGGTGAGCGTGTGGGCCGCGAGGGAGCGCTCTTGCAGGTTGCGAGGCCGGTCATGGACAGCCTGCGCGACGACACCGGCGAGAATGTCAATCTGGTGATCCGCGAGGGCACCGCGACCGTTGTCATCGCGACCCGCGAGGGGCTGCACAGCATCCGTCTTTTTGCGCAAACAGGGCGTCGCGGCCCTCTGCACGCTGGCGGTGCGTCCATGGTGCTGCTGGCCTACGCAGAGCCCAGCATCCGCGACCGCGTGCTGGAAGGACCGCTCGAACGCTTCTCTCCGCACACCATCACGGATCCCGAAAGGCTGCGCGAGGCGCTGCTGCTGATCCGGTCGAACCGCTACAACGTGGCGATCAACGATCTCGACGATGGCGCGTTCTCCATCGCGGCGCCGATCCGCAACAACGCGGGCGAGATCATCGCCGGCCTGTCCGTGGCGGGCGCCACCGTGCGCCTCGATGAGGTGCGCCGCGCCAGCTATATCGAGAAGGTGATCGCGGCCACGGATGAAATCTCCCGCAGGTTGACGATGAGCTGAGCGGCTCTGCTCAAATTTGCGGCACGGGTTTAGAAAAGGCAGTCGCCGACCGGCAAAGCTGTGGCTTGCGGCGAATCGAGGCTTGCTGCTAATGTTTTATTCATCGCATCTACGTTTCATTGAATAAAACATACAGGAGCCCTCCATGACGCCCTCAGAAACCGCCCTTCTCGATCAGGTCACGATCGACGCGCCCTGGGCGCTCGTCGAAAGCTTCGCCACGTTCAAGCGGGAACACCCCGACGATGTGAACCGCGGCATGGACGAGGTCGTGGGCCATCTGCGTGATTGGGGTATCGAGGTGAAGGTGCACGAGCCCGAGCTCTTTCTCAGCCTGCCGGGGCAGGCGCGGGTCGAGGCCAACGGCACAACCTTCCGCGCCAAACCCCCCGCCTTCAGCGCCGATGCGCGCGACGGGTTCGAGGGGCCGCTCGTCTATATCAAGGGCACCACGAACATGGACGAGGAAGACGCCTTCGAAAGCCAGCTGGAAGCGAGCCCCGAGATGGACGCGCGGGTGCGCGGCAAGATCGTCCTGACCGAAGGTTTCGCAAGCCCCGCCATCATCTCGCTGATGGAGACATGCGGCGCGATCGGGGTCATCGCGATCAACCCCGGTGTCGATATCCACTGGGGGATCTGCACGACCATCTGGGGCATTCCCGGCACCTCCGATCTGGACCGCAAGCCCGGTATCCCGGCGGCGGCGGTGAACATGGAAAGCGGCAAGGCACTGATCGAGATCGCGCAGGCGGGTGGCAGCGCGACCATCTTTACCGAGATGGAGGAAGGCTGGTTCAAATCGAAACTGCCCGAAATCACCATCACCGGCACCGAGGAGCCCGACAAATACGTGCTGCTGCACGGGCACCTCGACAGCTGGGATGTGGGCGTCGGCGACAATGCCACCGGCGATGCATCGATGCTGGAAATCGCGCGTGTCCTCTGGGCGAACCGCGACCAGCTCAAGCGGACGGTCAAGATCTGCTGGTGGCCGGGCCACTCCACCGGCCGCTACGCGGGATCGACGTGGTATTCCGACACGATGGCGCTGGATCTGGACGCGAATTGCGTCGCGCAGGTCAACTGCGACAGCCCCGGCTGCCGTTGGGCCACGGAATTCCTGAATGTCTCGGTGATGTCTGAGGCGCATGATTTTCTCGCGCAGGTGATCCGCGATGTGGCGGGCAAGGAGCTGCATTCCGAGCGGCCGCACCGCGCCGGGGACTATTCGTTCAACGATATCGGCCTGTCGAGCTACCTGATGCTGTCCTCGGCGATGACGGATGCCCACCGCGAGGAACTGGGATATTACGCGGTCGGGGGCTGCGGGATGAACATCGCGTGGCACACCGAGAACGACACGCTCGAAATCGCGGACAAGGATATCCTGCTGCGCGATATCAAGGTCTATCTGCTGGCGGTGTACCGTAATGCCAATGCCACGATCCTGCCGTTCGACTGGCGCGCCACCGCACGGGAATTCAAGGAGACGATCGCCGACTACCAGAGGCAGGCGGGCGACCGGTTCGATCTGTCCGACGCCAAGGCCGCGGCCGAAGCGCTGGCCGACGACCTCGACGGGTTCTACGCGCGGGTGGACAGCGGCAGTGTGCCGGCGGATGCGGCCAACACCGTGATCCAGGAGCTTGCCCGGATACTGGTGCCGCTGAACTTCAACCGGTCGGACAGGTTCCGCCACGATCCGGCCCTGACGATCCCGCCCCTGCCCGCGTTGGAAGAGGCCACGAAAATCGCCGGTCGTCCCGACGACACGGTCGGGTTCGCGCGCACCGAACTGGTGCGCGGCCAGAACCACGTGATCGCCGGAATGCGCAGCGCCCGGCAGCTGATCGCGCGCATGGCGGGCTGATCCAGATCCGCGCAGCGGGGGGAAATGCCACAGTCGGCACCCCCCGTTGCCATCTATATTGTCAGGCGCGAAGGTTTCGCGGATAGTCTTTGCAAGCGGCTCACAAGCAGGTCGCCACCATTCAAAGAATGATCCAGCGCAGAGCAGCCCATGACAAGAACACTTGCGACACAGAACACGACGACCGTCACGATGAACGACAGCCATTTCCTCGTCGAGGCGGGGAAAGTGCCCCAGCACGACAGGTTCTGGTCCAAGGTAAACCGCGGCGTGTGGGAGCCTGAGACCTTCCGGGTCATCGACGCGCAGACGGATCTCGATACGCTGGTTGTCGACTGTGGCGGATGGATCGGGCCGACGATCCTTTATACCGCGCAGCGGGCGGGGCTTTGCGTGGGGTTCGAACCCGACCCTGTCGCCTACGAGACGCTGACCGCCAACCTTGCCCTCAACGCGGATGCGCCATGGGCAAAGAACGTGGTCCTCTACAATCAGGCGATCCACTCGACGGGCCGCCAGATCACGATCGCCGCGGGCAACAACGTGGGCGGGGATTCCATGACCAGCGTGCTGAACGCCGCGACGGATGCCTCCTGGAAGGTGAAGACCAGGCGTTTGCAGGATGTGATCAAGAAACACCGCAAGAAATTCGCCAAGGTCTTCGTCAAGATCGACGTGGAGGGCGGAGAGTACGATATCCTGCCCAGCATTGCGGATACGATGGCGGATCCGGATGTTTCGTTCCTGATCTCGTTCCACCACCGCCGCCTGAAACTGGCGATGGCGCAGGAACACGACAATCAGCCCAGCGGGGAGGAAGCGTTTCTCACCACGCTGAAATCGGTTGCCGAAGCACTGCCATGGGGCCGCGATATCAAGACGCTGGAAGGCAACCCGCTGATCCGTGAACGGGTGTTCGCGGCCGCCGGTAAAGGCCGCGCCTTCGGGTCCGACATCGTGATCCGCTAGGCGTGCCATCGGCGCGCGCGGCCCTGCGATGGGCCATGGTCAAACCGCGCAAAGCTTGCGATGATGACGGGTGCTGAGATCGATCCAAGGCCTGCCATGACCGACACCCCGTCCCTGCCCTACCACGAGATCACCTATCGCGCGGCGCGCGATCTGGTGCTGTTCGGCGAACTCGCCCCCGGCGAGGCGGTGACCATTCAGGGGATCGCGGGCAAGCTCGATGCCGGTATCACCCCCGCCCGCGAGGCGATCCGGCGTCTGACCGCCGAGGGCGCGCTGAGCGCCAGCGACAACCGCCGCGTGATGGTGCCCCATCTGACGATGAACGAGCTGCAGGAGCTGACCTACGCGCGCACGGGGATCGAACCGCAGCTGGCCCGGCTGGCCGCGGTCGCGATGGAGCCCGAGGAGATCGACGCGCTGGCCCAGATCGACAGCCGCGTGACCGAGGCGCTGGCCGAGGGCGACATACAGTCCTACCTGCGGCAGAATCATGCCTTCCACTTCACTCTCTACGCCCATGCGGAGGCAGAGATCCTGATGGCGACGGCGCGGGCGCTGTGGTTGCGGGTGGGCCCGTCATTGCGCGCGGTCTGTGCCCGCGAGGGAACAGAGGTGACGCCGGACCTGCATCAGGTCGCGCTTGCCGCCCTGCGCGACGGGGATGCCGAAGCCGTGGGCGAGGCGATGCATCAGGATATCCTTCAGGGCCACGCGCATATCGCGAAAGCACTGGCCGAGGACGACTGAACCGGGGCTCCTCCGGCGCTCGGTGCGCCGTCCTCGCTCCCTGCACGCAGGGGCGCGGGGCCAAGCGCCAAGGCCGTGGATCAGCTGCTGTGGTACTCCTCGATCACCGCCACTTCGGCCTTGGAGCCGAGGATCACGGGCACCCGCTGGTGGTGCCCTTCGGGCGATACTTCGAGGATACGGCCGCGGCCCGTCGAGGCCGCACCGCCCGCCGCCTCGACCAGCAGGCCCATCGGGTTGGCCTCGTACATCAGGCGCAGCTTGCCGCCCTGCGCCGCGTTGCCCGCATCGCGCGGATAGAGAAAGACGCCACCGCGCGTCAGGATGCGGTGAACGTCGGCCACCATCGACGCGCACCAGCGCATGTTGAAGGTCTTGTCGCGCGGCCCGTTGGCCCCGCGCAGGCAGTCGTCGATATAGGTCCGTACGGGCGGTTCCCATTTGTCGTAGCGCGAGGCGTTGATCGCGAATTCCTGCGTCTCTTCGGGGATGCGCATATCGGGGGCGGTCAGCAGGAACGCCCCGCTGCCAGGATGGTGGGTGAACCCCTGCACCCCCTGCCCCACAGTCAGCACCAGACCGGTGGACGGCCCGTAAATCGCGTAACCCGCCGCGATCTGCCGTGTGCCCGCGATCCGCACCGCCGCATCGTCGCGCGCGATGGCCTCGTCTAGCCGCACGATCGAGAAGATCGTGCCGACCGAAAGATTGACGTCGAGGTTGGACGACCCGTCAAGGGGATCGTAGTACACGATGAAATCACCCGCCTGCGGCTTGTCCTTCAGCCAGTTGACGGTGTCGACCTCTTCGGACACCAGCGCCGCCACGCCCGAGGACACGATCCCGGCGAAAATCTCGTCCGAGATCACGTCGAGCTCTTTCTGCGTCTCGCCCTGCACGTTTTCGGTGCCCGCCGCGCCAAGGGTGCCGGCGAAGGCACCGTGACGCACGCGGTCGGCGATGCGCGCGCAGGCCACCGCGATATCCTCGATCAGCCGCGTAAGGTCCGCGTCGGTGCCTTGTGCATCAAGCTCTTGGCGCAGGGTTTTCTGGTGCATCGGGTGTCCTCGGCTGGGTATTGTCTGTTGTGCGGACTTTGGCCAATCGCGCCGGTCGGGGCAAGGGGCGTCACGGCGCGGGCGGGCCTCCTGAGCCCCCCTGCCCGCCGCCGCGCGCTAGAGCGCGGTCACCACCTGCCGCTGCGATCCCAGACCGGTCAGGCCCAATGTCACCTCGTCGCCCTCGCGCAGGAAAACCTGCGGTTTCTGCCCCATCCCGACGCCGGGCGGAGTGCCGGTGCAGATGAGATCGCCGGCCTCAAGACGGGTGAATTCGGACATGTAGGCAATGATCGTCGCCACGCCGAAGATCATCTTCGAGGTATTGCCGGTCTGCATCCGCCTGCCGTTCACGTCCAGCCACAGGTCCAGCGCCTGCGGATCGCCCGCCTCGTCGGGGGTGACGAGCATGGGACCGGCGGGGCAGAAATTGGGAAAGCTCTTGCCCTTCACCCACTGGCCCTGACGTTCCTGCTGCCAGGCGCGTTCGGAGACATCGTTGACCACCATGTAGCCCGCAACGTGGTCCAGCGCCGCCTCGGGCGCGATATTCAGCGCAGGTTTCGAGATCACCACACCCAGTTCGACCTCCCAGTCCAGCTGGGTCATCTGTGGCGACATCAGGATCGGATCGTTGGCCCCGCAATAGGTGCCGCTGGCCTTGGTAAAGAGGATCGGCTCGCTGGGTTCGGGCATACCGGCCTCGGCGGCATGATCGGAATAGTTCAGACCGATGCACCAGATGTTGCGCGGCTGCGCCACCGGGGGCGCCACCCGTTTTCCCGCGATATCCGCGAGCGGCAGGGAGGCGGGATCGACCTCTGCAAGTCGCGCCAGAAGGTCCGGCGACAGCGTGTCCGGCCCGAAATCGGCGACCAGTGCGGACACATCGCGCGCCACACCGTCGGCATCCACGATACAGGGGATTTTGGCGCCGTGGCGGTCACCGTAGCGGACGAGTTTCATGGCAGGATCCTTTCGCTTCTTTGTTCGGCCGGACCCTGCCCGCATTCCGCGCCGACGACAACAGGTGTCACGTCGCTCCGCGCAAGCCAGAGACCCTGCGTCAGTCCCAGCGCCTGGACCTCGGCGATGAAACCCGCCAGCGCATAGGGGTCGGGTGCAAACGGCGCTATTTTTGGCGCGCTGCCATGAAACGGCTGCTCGGCTTCCGTCAAAGCTTTCGATCTCTGCCAACCGCTAAAGCGACCTTAAGTAGGATCGAGACAATCCGAACAATCAAGCGAGGGCCCCATATTTTTCGCGCGCCCGGGGCGGTCAGCCTCCGGCCTTGGGGTAGTCCCGAAGGGCGCGCGACAGTCGCGCGAGCCCGTCATCGAGGTTCGCCGCCTTTCCCCCGCCCACGCCCAGCCGGATATGCTGTGGCTGGTCATAGCTCGATCCCGGCAGCAGGAACGTGCGGTAAGGATCGGCCAGAAGGAACCGCGCGAAGGCGTCGCTGTCCACATCGTCCAGCAGACGCCCCAGCCCGATCAGACCGGCGCGCGGCGCGACCCAGCCAAGGCCCTCTTGCGCGGCGACCCAGTCGTTCATGCGGGCAAGGTTTGCCGACCCTTCGGCGCGGGCCTTGTCCATGGCGGGCGCGTAGCGCTCTGGCCGCAGGGCGATTTCGGCAATCACCTCTCCCATGATGTTCATGATTTCGGAGGCGTTTTCGCGCAGGATCACCGCATCGCGGATCAGCTCCGCGTCGGGGCAGACCAGCCAGCCGGTGCGCAGCCCCTGCAACCCCAGCGCCTTGCTGACCGATCCGGTGGTGATCCCGCGCGCGTACATCCCCGCGATGCTGGGCGCGCGCGGGCCATCCCATTCGAGCCCCGCGTAGACTTCGTCGACCAGCAGCCACGCGCCCACACGATCGGCAATCTCGACGATCTCCTCCAGCGCGGCACGGTCCATCAGATCGCCGGTGGGATTGTTCGGGTTGGTCAGAAAGATCAGCTTGGTGCGGTCGGTCACAGCATCGCGCAAACGATCCAGCGGCAGCGCCCAGCCCTGCGCCTCCTGCCGCGTGACGCGGGTGATCTGCACGCCCTTGGCCTTTGCGATCACCTCGGCCTGCGGCCAGCCGGGGGTTTCGACGACAATCTCGTCGCCGTCCTGCAGCAGCTGCATCAGCACGAGGTAATTCGCCTCGGCCGCACCTGCGGTAACCAGCACGTCAGCGGGCGTGCAGATACCGGTCAGCCCCGCCTGCGCCAGCACATGCGCCTTCAGTTCGGGCAGGCCGCTGAAATCGCGGTTGTTCCAGTCCAGCGACAGATCCGGGTCCAGATCATCCAGGAACTCACCCAGACGCGGGCTTTCGGCCAGCGAAAAGCCGACGATCGCCTCCGGCTGGGCGTCTACCGTCTCCAGAAGATACTGGAATAATGTGTGTATCTTGACTTTCATTTCCTGCCCCTCTCTCTTGGCGGCATGAGAAAGCAAAGCCTGCTGAAGGGCAAACCCATATCTTTCGCCGTGCTCGACTATGGCCTGTTTCAGGTCCACGCCAACGGGCGCATCATCGGCATTTGCGGCGCGCTGGTCAGCACCGATGCGGGTGAACACGTGCTCATCGATACAGGTTTCCCGCCCAAATACGCCCGCGACGCCGAGGCGGCCACCGCCGAGGACGATCTGGGCAGCTTCGGGCGTGTCCTGTCCGTGACGCCCGAGAACAGCGTCGATGCGCAGCTTGCGCTTCTGGGGCTGGCGCGCGGGGACATCACGCTGATGATCCAGAGCCATACTCACATCGACCACGTCGGCGAAATGGACGGGTTCCCCGGCGTGCCGATCGTTATCGCGGCAGCGGAACGCGCCCTGCCCCGCCCGCTCTACTGGTCGGGCAAGCAGCCGATGGACTGGCCCGAGGCGCAGTATATCGAGATCACGCAGGATACGCAGATCGCACCGGGGTTCGATGTGCTGCTCTGCCCCGGTCATGCGCCGGGGCAACTGGCGTTCCTGTTCGATCTGCCGCAGACCGGTGCGCTGCTGTTCACCTCCGACGCGATCAGCCGCGCCGCCGAAATCGACGAGAAATTCGCCGGATCGTGGGACGACGATCTGGCCATCCACCACGGCGCGCGGATCATGGCGCTGGCGGAGGATCGCGGGGCAAAGGTGATCTTTGGCCACTCCCCCGAACAGTGGCCCACGCTGCGCAAGGCCCCCGCGCGGTTCGAATAGATCCGCGCACCGGGCCTGTGCGCGGATGGCAGTTCGCAGGGCGTGACCGATCTGGTAGGCTTGTCCCAGACAGCGGAGGCGCAACATGAGCTGGAATCCGACCCATAATCCCGACGCCGGTGCGGACGCGCTCGATACACTCATCATCCCGCGTGCGCGCGATCTGGGCGGATTCGAGGTGCGCCGCGCCCTGCCCGCGCCCAAACGCCAGATGGTCGGCCCCTTCATCCTGTTCGACCAGATCGGGCCGGCGGAATTCATCACCGAAGGTGGCATCGACGTGCGCCCGCATCCGCATATCGGGCTGGGCACGGTGACCTATCTCTACCAGGGGGAGTTCGAGCACCGCGACAGCATCGGCACCCACCAGATGATCTATCCCGGCGAGGTCAACTGGATGACCGCCGGACGCGGCGTGACCCACTCCGAACGCACCAGCGCCGAAACCCGTGCCACGCGGCACAGTCTTTTCGGGATCCAGACATGGATCGCCCTGCCCGAAAACGTCGAGGAAATGCCCCCCGAGTTCGAGCACCACAAGCAAGCCGCGCTGCCGCATATCGGTGATACCGGCGTCGATGCGCGGCTGATCCTCGGCAAAGCCTACGGCGAAACCAGCCCTGTCTCGATGCATTCCGAGACCTTCTATCTGGACGTGACCCTCGCCCCCGGTGCGGCGATCCCGCTGCCCGACAACCACGAGGACCGCGGCATCTACGTCACCGAGGGCGACGTCGTCGTTGCGGGCCAGAGCTTTGACGCCGGCCGCATGATGGTTTTTCGCCCCGGTGACAGGATCGGCGTCAGGGCCGGGGAGCGCGGCGCGCGTATCCTGCTGCTGGGCGGGGCCACGATGAATGAGGACCGCTATATCTGGTGGAACTTCGTGTCGTCCTCCAAGGACCGCATCGAAGAGGCGAAAGAGGCATGGCGCGCGGGCGATTGGGAAAACGGCCCCTTCACCCTACCGCCCGGCGACAGCGACGAACACATCCCCATCGACGACAGCCTTGCACGCACCAGGCCGCGCCGCGCCAGCGGTCGCTAGAATCCGTGGAAAAGCATGTCGAGGGCGCGGGTGATCTCGTCCGTTTGTGAGGCAAGATTTGCCACCGGATCGCGCAGGTGCAGATCCGGCACAGCGCCCAGCAGATGCGTCAGCATCAGATAGCGTTCACCCAGAATTACAACACCGGGGTGAAGCCGATCCGTCGGCGGCGGCGCGCCTTCCGCAAGGACCAGCGGAACGACCACGCGCCGCATCGGAACAGTCACAAGATCGGTCTGCACATCGACAACAAGGCCGCTGCCGACGCGAAAGACATCGTACTGGGCCATCAGAACAGACGGTATTGCGCCAGCGGATCGCCGTTCTCTTCCAGCCAGTCGCCCCATGCCTGCATGGATGCCGCGTTCTGTTCGGCCCATGCCTTGCGGACGGCATCGCGCAGACCGGCTTCGGAGGCGGCCGAGACATTCACGCCCAGCTCGCGCGCCCGTTCGACAAGCGCGGGATCAAGAGAGACATTCGTGGCCTTTTTCGTGCGTTGCTGAACATTCATCCGGCATCCTCCATGCGCATGAGATTATGCGCATCGTGGATAAATATCAACGCACGTCACGGCCCTGGTTGAGGATGATCACGTTGCCGCTGGAGATATCGCCGGCGGGCGATACCAGAAACCCGACCCAGGCGGCGATTTCGCTCGGCTGCATGGCGCGGCCATGGGGCATCTGGGCGATGGCGTTCGCCAGCACCTCTTCGCTCACCACGCCGAAGAGCGGCGTTTCGGTCATCGCCGGCGCAATCGAGTTCACCGCGATCTTGTCGGTGGCGTAGCGGCGGGCGAGATCCTTTGTCAGCGTATCGAGCGCGGCCTTGCTGGCGCGGTAATGCGGCGGGTCGAAGGCATCGAAATTATACGCACCGTTCGACGAGATATTGACGATCTTGCGCACCCCGTCGCGCCCCGCCATCAGCTTGATCGCTGCCTGACAGCAGTGGAAAGCCCCCGAAAAGTTCAGCGACATCTGGCGCTCGAACTCGTCCACGGGGATGTCGGGAAATTCGGACATGAAACATGTGCCGGCATTGTTGACCAGCGCGTCCACCCCGCCGTGCAGCTTGGCAATATCCGCGAAGGCATCGGCGATGGCGCCGGGATCCATCAGGTCGGTCCGGATGCCGGTAAAGCCGGGTTCGGCCCCCATTTCCTCAAGGCCTGCCGCATCCACATCAAGGCCGACAACCTGCATGCCGTCGGCCAGCAGCCGCGCCACGATTGCACGGCCCATGCCGCCTGCGGCCCCCGTTACCACTGCCACTTTCGTCATTGTCTTGAACCCCTTGCCCATTGCCGTCACAGTCGCACTCAACCCGCAATCGGTGCCGGTGACAACCCGTCAGGCCCCGCTCCACCGCAAGGAAAACCCCATGCCTCCCCTGCCCGCGCGCCGCATCACCGACACCAGCCCAAAGAATTTCGGCATGTTCGCCCGCGCCATCGGGCGCGAGGGGCTGATCCATCTGGAACTCGGGATGCCCGCCGAAGACACGCCGCAGCACATCAAGGACGCGGCCATCGCGGCATTGCAGGCGGGCGATGTGCATTATTCGGATCTGCAGGGCCAGCCCGCCCTGCGCACGGCGCTCGCGGACCGGATGCGCCGCACCACCGGCATGAACATCACCGCCGACGAGGTGATCGTCACCAACGGGCTGACGCAGGCCAGCTTTGCCGCCTTCATGGCGTTCATCGACGAAGGCGACGAGGTGATCCTGCTCGCCCCCTACTATCCGCAGCATATCGGCAAGGTGGAACTGGCGGGCGGGCGCGTGGTGATCGCCCCGCTGGACGCGCAGAACGGGTTCGCGCTGAACCCCGATCTGATCGCGCCCCACATCACCGGGCGGACCAAGGCGATTGCGCTGATCAACCCGTGCAACCCCACGGGCCGCGTCTTCACCCGCGACGAATTGCAGGGGCTGGCCGATCTGGCAATCACCCACGATCTGATGATTTTCTCCGACGAGGTCTATGCCGAGATCACCTATGACGGGGCGCGCCATGTCTCCATCGCGTCCCTGCCGGGCATGAAGGAACGGACCATCACCATGGGTGCCTTCACCAAGGCCTACGCGATGGATGGCTGGCGGCTGGGCTGGATCGCGGCGGATGCGGGGATGATCGGCCCGCTGATGAAGATCACCGCGAGCGAGGTCACCCATGTGAACACCTTCATTCAGGCCGGCGCGGTCGCGGCCCTGCAAGGGCCGCCGCAGGTGCTGGAAGACATGGTCGGGCGCGACCGGGACCGGCGCGATCTGGTGGTGTCGCGGTTGAACCAGATGCCCGGGGTCAGCTGTGCGCCGGTCGAGGGGACGATCTATGCCTTTCCCGACATTCGCGGCACCGGGCTGGCCGCGCAGGACTGCGCGGAACGGCTGATGGAGGAAACCGGCGTGGTGGTCGAGGCGGGCAGTTTTTACGGCGCGGCGGGCGAAGGGCATCTGCGGGTGTGTTTTGGCTGCGCGTCGCTCGACACGCTCGGCGAGGCCTTGGACCGCATGCAGCGGTTCTTCAACAGTCTCTAAACCAGCGGTTTCAGCGCCTCGAACAGGCGCGGGATGTCCTCTGCCCGCGTGATTGCCCCGGGCGACAGCCGCAGGATCTGCCCGCGCGCGTCCAGATGGATGCCCTGCCCGCGCAGGGTGTCGACCAATGCGGGGGCATCGACCCTGTCGGGCAGACGCAGCATCACGCTGCCGCCACGGCGAGCCTCCTCGGTCGGAGATGCAATCTGCATCCCCCCCTCCTCGGCCCTGCGCAGGATCTCGGAGGTCAGCGCGCGGTTGTGATCGCGCAGGCCCGTGGCCCCCGCGTGCCAGCGCAGCGCCGGAACCGACCCCACGCAGGCCAGCACCGACGGCGTACCATGGTCGAACCGGCGGGCGTCGGGCGCATAGGTGAACCCGTCCAGATCCCACGCGAAGGGATTTTCCTGGCTGAACCAGCCGCGCAACTCCGGCGTCATCTCGGCGATGAGGTCGGCCCGCATCTGCAGGATGCCCGCCCCCGGCGTGCCGCAGAGCCACTTCAGCGTGGTCGACACGCAGAAATCCACCGGCGTGTCGCGCAGCGAGAATGGCACGATCCCCACGCCCTGCGTCAGATCAACCCCCACGAGGCTGCCACGGTCGCGACCGTGGGCGAGCAGCCGCTCCAGATCCGGCCTGTGCGACGCGATCGAGGTCACGAATGTTATCAGCGCAAGCCCGACATCCGCGCCCCACGCGTCGAGCATATCGTCGTCATGGACCCACGCGGCGCCGTCGCGCAGCGGCACGGTCTCGAGCGTGAAGCCCATCCGCGCCGCAAGCCCCGCCAGCAGGAAGTGCAGCGACGGAAAGCAATCGGCAGCGATCAGCACGCGCTTGCCCCGCAGCCGGTCCCCCAAGGCCCCCATCACCGAATAGAGCGCGGCAGTGACATTGTCGGCAGAGGTCAGCGTGCCCGCAGGCGCGTCGATCAACCGGCACCACAGGTCGATGAACTCTGCCCGCGCGTCCAGAACGCGCGGCCATTGCGCATCGTCGTGTGCCCCCCAGATATCGGCAAACTGCGACAGCGCCTGTGCCATCTGCGGCGCCTTGCCGGGGTACTGTCCGATAGAATGATACAGAAAATATGCAGGTGTCATGGGGCGCACCCTAGGGCCGTCGCGATCCGGGGGGAAGCCCCCTGCGCCCCTCCTGCGCGATGGCGCGCGATCACCGTGTCATGGCCCGCTGCATCCCGTGCCACGCGGCAACCAGCCCGCGCAGCGTCGTCGCCCCGGCCTCAGCCGTTTCGGCCACGACACCCTGCGTTGCAAGCGCCGCGCCGTACCGCGCCGACAGCCCGTCGGTGCCGATGATCGCCACCCGCTGGCCCAGCCAGTAGGGCCGCGCGGCGGCAAGCTCCTGACCGATCAGCATCCCCGACAGTCGCGCGCGCGCCTCGGCCGGATCGAGCCCGTGCAACAACGCCCCCGCCCGCAGCGAGAACAGGTCCGCCGCCACCCGTTCGGGCCGCGACATCGCATCGCTCATCGCCTCCAGAAACACGCTTTCTGCGCCCTCCTGCCCGGTATGTCCGGCCATCGTATGGCGCAGCACCGACTGCTGCGAGATCAACGCAAAGAGCTCACCGGTCAGAAAGCTGCGAAAGCTCACGATCTCGCCCGCGCTGATATGCGCCCAGACGGAATGGGTGCCGGGCAGGCAGATGACACCGTCCCATCCCGGGTTGGCCGCAAGGAATCCGGCGATCTGGGTTTCCTCGCCCCGCATCACGGCGGCGGGGCTGTCCTGCGACACGCCGGCCAGCAGATGAACGGCCAGACGTGCATCGCGCACGGGGGCTGTGATGGCGCCGTCAAAACCGGGCGGCACCGCGGGAAGCTTCCGGTAGGGGACTTCGCACCACCCCTCGCGCGCGCCGACCGCACCACAGGCGATGACGTCGACCGGTGTGCCGGCGGGCAAATGCGGCTCCACCAGCCGCAGCAAGGCAGGCTCGAACCCCTCGCGCGTCAGCCCGCGCGCGCCGTCCTGGGATACCATGCTCTCGCGGGGGGCATCCCCGTCCATCAGCCACGCGCGCAGATGGCTATTGCCCCAGTCGGCAGCGATCCAGACGGTCATTGAGCCCGCCCTGTTTTGCGGTACGGGGCTTTGCGGCGGCGGTGGTTCATTGTCTGTCCTCTCCTGCACGGGTCACGCGCCGTCACATCGCGCATGCGTGTCTGTCTGTCAAACGCGCGCCGCAAAACGCGAGGTCGCGCCCGGCCCTGATCGTGGGTCATAAATGGGCTGAATAACCGCGCAGGGAACAGGCATTTGCCTTTCCGATAGCCATAAACGGATGGTCCATCGACGAGCCCGAGCGGGTCTGCCTGCATGTACCTCCCGTTGTCGTACCATACTCCCGCATCCAGTTCCCGATACCCGGTTTGACGCAAGAGTTTTTCATCAGTTGAGGACGCGCGATCGGGTGCGGTCATCTGTCTGGCCTGTTAACGTGACAACTCCCGCGCTGAACATCCTCGTGGCCTGTCTGGAGGGGTCTCCCCTACCCTCCCTCAGCGCCCTCTGCCGCCGGCAGCCAGACGGTGAACTCCGCCCCGCCCTCCGCATGGTTGCGCACCGAGATAATCCCCCCTGCCCGCTGGATCAATGTCTGCGAGATCGACAGGCCCAGCCCGGTCCCCTCGCCCGGCTTGGTGGTGAAGAACGGGTCGAACACCGAGCCGAGCAGGTCTTCGCGCACCCCCGGCCCGCTGTCGCGCACCACCAGCGCCACGCCGTCTTGCCCTTCGCGCTCTGCGGGCCTCAGCGCGATCTCGATCTGCCCTGCCCCGCCGATGGCCTGTACCGCATTGACGATCAGGTTCACCACGACCTGTTGCACCTCGCCGGAAGCCACCCGGACGGCTGGCACTTCGTCGAGGTCGCATGTCACCTCGATCCCGCCCCGCCCGACCAAGTGATCCACCAGCACGAGGCAATCCTGCACCAGCGGGCGCAGCGCCACGTCGTCTTCGCAATCGGAGAATTCCGAGGGGCTGGCAAATTTCAGAAGTTTTCCGACGATCACCTCGATGCGCGAAACCTGACGGTCGATCAGCGCCAGTTCAGTCTCGACCGGGGCGGCCCCCTGCCCCAGAGTTTCGCGGATCACGTCGACATTGCCCTGAATGACCGCCACGGGGTTGTGGATCTCATGCGCGACCCCGGCGGTGATCTCGCCGATCGAGGCCAGCTTCTCACTCATGACCAATTGCCGGAAAGTCTGCTCCAGCTTCTCGTTTGCCTCGCGCAGCTCGGCGGTGCGTTGGTCGACGCGTTGGTTGAGGTCCTGGTTCCAGCGCCGAAGCTGGCGGTCCCGCTCCTGCACTTGCTCCAGAAGCCAATCGAGGTGATGCGCCACTGCGCCGATCTCTCCCTTGGCGGACACCGGCCCGATCCGCGCCGAAAGCTCGCCCCGCCCGACGCTGTCCATCACCTTTGTCATCCGTTCCAGGGGCGCGAAGATACCGCGCGCCAGCCAGAGAAACACCGGGGCCGAAAGCGCCAGCACGGCAAAGAACGCCGCCAGCATCCACCAGAAGGCCTCACGTTTCTCTTGCGTGAAAGGCGCCTCCAGAAAGCCCACGTAGAGCATCCCGACCCGTTTGCCGAAACTGTCGGTGATCGGCTTGTAGCCCGAGATGTACCAGTCGTTCACCACGAAGGCGCGGTCGAGCCATGTGCGTCCCTCGACCAGCACGGATTCGTGCACCACGGCCGACACGCGTGTGCCGAGCGCGCGAACGTCCTCGAAAAGCCGCACGTTGGTCGAGATGCGCAGGTCATCCAGAAAAAGCGTCGCCGTGCCCTGCCGATCCCCGCCGGTGATCGCGTTGAGATAGACCAGATCGTTGATCGTATCGATGAAGTTAAGGTTGCGGTTCAAAAGCACCCCACCCACCAGCACGCCATTGCTGCCGTTCATCTGCACCGGACTTGCGGCATGGACGACCATACCGCGATCCTCGATCACCTTGTCGGTCGGCACGGCGGCGGGCGTGGCAACTACAGGGAGGCGGGCGCGGATTGCCAGAGGTTCCGACAGCATTGTCAGCCGGTCGGCGTCGAAGACGTCGATCCGCGCCACCCCCTGCCCCGCCAGGGCCGCCGCGATCACCGGCCAGTCGCGCGCCTCGTCCTGTGCCGCCGCTTCCGGCAGGAACCGCAGGAAGTCGAGGCCAAGCCGGTCACGGGTCCGGGCAAAGAAACGCGACTGCTCCTCAGCCGGGCGGCGCATCAGGTCTCGGAAGGCGACCGAGCCGGCGACGGCATCCAGTTCATCCCGGGTCTGGTCGAGCAGCCGCGCAAGGTACTGGCTGGCGATCTTGAGGTCGCTCTCGACATTGGCGATCAGCACCTCGTCGTAATCCGCCGTCCAGCGCGACATGCCCAAGAGCAGCAGCAGCGGCATCAATACGATCAGCGGTGTGAGCGCCAGGATCAGCAGGCGGAGGCGGACAGAGGTCATGGGTTTTCCCGGCAGGTTGCGCCCAGACTAGCCGCGCCAGCCCCCGTGGTGAAGCACTCCTGCCCCGATCCGCCGCAAATAGCGGGGTTTCAGGGCAGTTGTCAGGCCTGAAAAATGTTAATCCTATGTTTTATATTGGTTTTTCAAGTTGTCAGCTGACAATTTCGACTATTGGCCACCGCCGCGAGCATGGGAGAGAGGGAAAACCGCCCGTCGCGGGCCATTTGCGTCAATCGCCGCAGGTAAGCGCCTGGGCTGCGGATCGTCGCGGCCTTTTCAAGCAGGCAGACCACCGTCACCGCTGCGCTTTCGGCACCCATGTCGCGTTTTGCCTCAAGGAGCACCGGCGGGTCAATCCCCAGCATTGGGGCGATCCGGTCACTGACCCGCACAAGATCATGCCAATCGCGCAGCCTCTCCGGGAAGAAGGCCCGCATTTCCTTGCAAGCCTCCAGAACATCCTGAAGCGTCACGCCTCTGTCTTTCGTCGATGCGGGATTGTTGTCAGCCGTCGGGGGTTTCTCAGCTCCCGTGCTTTCAGAGTCAGAATAGGGTTTATTTGAATCCTGTATGTGCCGCTCATTTTGGCTGTCCCTGGCGCTCACCCGGCTTGTCGGTGCGGCGCAGGTGAGGGGCTCGGGGGCAGGGGCATCGTCCAGGCAAAGAGCCGCGCGCAACTCGGTTTCTACGGCATCGAGGCATTCTGCATCGGGCTTGCGCCGCAGTATCCGGCCGACCTCCTGCGCGAGGGCCTCTGCGCCGCCCTGACGGATCAGCGCGTGACGCAGGACCAGTATACGGTCACGCTGTGCCAGAAGCCGGGCCTGCCGTGCCTCGGCATTTCGCGCAGCGGTCTCGATCTCGTCGGCCTGAATGACCAGCGGGGACAGGTCGAACCCGAAGGCGAGGGCGATCTTGCCGCCATGGTTGCGGGCAAAGCGTTTGCGGTTAGGGCTGTCATGGCGGATCAGCAGGCCCAGCTGAACGAGCCGCGCCAGATGCCGCCGCAGGGTGCTCTCGGGCATCCCGTGCAGCCGCTCCGACAGCCGCGCGTTGGAGGCAAAGACGATCCCGGCGGGGCCGGAGGGAACCTCGCGCGAGGGCAGGAAGCTCAACAGTGCTTTCAGCACGGTGAGCGTGCGGTGCGAGAGTTCGAAATCTTCGGCAGCGGTTGTCAGCCGGTCGAGCAGCGCCCATTTATCCGGGCCCTCCGCTGGGGTCAGGACAGCCTCTCCGGGCCCTCCGAATGCAGTTCGGAAAGTGGTTTTCATGTCAAAATCACGAAAGACAACAAAATACCGGCCCTATCCCGACGGGTAGAGTTGACACAGATAAATCTTTGGGGCTATCTCGAAGGTGCAAAGTTTGAGAAGGGCCTTCCGGGATTTATCCTGGGGGGCTTTTCTTTTGTGGTCCTGATGTGCCTCCTGTTGCTACGTCCTCAATGTCTCACGCGCGGGTCTTCTGCCAGCGGTCGTGAATCTCTTGCATCAGCTCTTCCGCATGTGCGTCGAGCCAAGTGTCGAACCCTTCGGCGGCGCGCGCCGGAACCGTGAGTGTCACCCCCCGTTTGCCGCTGCGGATGTCCGCCACTGCCTTGCCGTCACGGCTGCGCAGGGTGCGCGGCTTGGCCGAAGCGGTGGGGGAGGGGGCCTTCTTCGCCGGGGTGGCGCTGGCACGGGTGAAAACCGCCTCGAAACGCTCGTCCGAGGTCAGAGTGCCCCATTCCGGCAGGTTCGTGTAATTGCGCGCACGCGACTTTGCGGCGGGATCCTCGAAAAGCTTCACCAGCGCCATCCACCGGTCGCGTCCGATGCCGGGGGCGGAGCCGACCTGCCGCAGGAAAGGCAGGTCGAAAGCATGTCCCACTTTCAGCATGCGGCTGACCATCGGCAGGTCGATCGAGAGCGCATCCGCGATTGTCTGCCGGTCATGGCCGCCCGCATCGAGCTGTGCGGCGAAACTGGCCTTCTCGATGAAGGAGAGATCCTGCCGCGCCGTGTTCTCCTGGCCCTGTGCCATCACCAGCGCGTGGTCGTCGAGCTGGCGCACCATCGCTTTCACGGGCATGCCCAGCGATTTCAGCGCGTTCAACCGGCGCCGCCCGTAGACGATCTCGAACCGTCCCGGCTTTGAAGGGTGCGGGCGCACGAGGACGGGCACCTGTTGGCCATAGGATTTCATGCTCTCTTCGAGCTGTTTCTGGGCCTGAACATCGGTCCCTAAACGGTCCTCGACCCCGGCCATGTCGATCAGCGCGGCGTCGAGTTCCTGAACCGCGTTCTCCTGCATCCGGTTCAGCGAGGATTGCAGCGCGCCGACGGCCCCGCGGGGCATCAGGCTCGGTTTCGCGCCCGGTTTAGGCTCTGAGGTGGGCTGATTGTCCCTGTTTTCGGGTTTCGGACCCGGTGTCGTGCCGGTGGAAAGGATACCTTTGCGTGCCATTAGCGCCCCCATGCTTTCTGGATCATGGATTCGATCTCGTCATTCACAAGATTGAGTGAATCCACCGCACGGTCGTAGGTGTTGCGGTGGAATTGCGAGCGGTCGACTTCGTATATCGTCTGGTGTGTCAGCCCTGCATCCGAGATCGCGGTGGACTTGAGCATCGGGGCGACCATGACCTCCTCGTCGAAGAGCTGCCGCAGGAAGGACAGCACCTGTTGCTGCGGCCCGTCGTTCGGCTCGTAGCGATTAATGAGGAAGCGCAGGAAGTCGAACTCCATGCTTGCGCCCGCGTTAGAGACTACATCCAGAAGATCCGCGCTCATCTGCAGGAACTGCGACATGGAGGCCACGTCGAGCATGTTGGGCACTACGGTGATCAACACGGAGGTCGAAGCGCAGAGGGCCGACATGGTGAGATAGCCCAGTTGCGGTGGACAATCGAAGATCACCAGGTCGTAATTTTGCTCTACGTCCTGCAAAGAGGTGGCGAGCCGCGAGAAGAACGGCGGCTGCATGTTGTTGAGCAGGGCCTGCGGCGTCTCATGCTCGAATTCCTGCAGCATCAGCCCGCCGGGGGCGAGGTCGATGCCGGTAAAGAAGGTCTTCCGGATGACATCCGCCAGCGGCACCGGATCGTCGTAGCGAATGGCGTCGTAGATCGTGCCGGAATTGAGGAAATCATACTCGGGACGATAGCCAAACAGCGTTGTTAGAGACGCTTGCGGGTCGATATCGACGCACAGCACCCGGTAGCCCTTGAGCGCCAGTCGCTGTGCCGCATGGATCGCGCTGGTGGTCTTGCCACTGCCGCCTTTGAAGTTCAGGAAGGACAGGACCTGCAACTTGTCGCCCTCGCGCCGGCCGCGCTGGTAGGCGCCGCGGGATTTGGCGGTGGATTCGAGCGTGCGACGGATCTCAAGCAGGTCTTCGGCCGAGTAGTGACGCCGGCCGCCGGGGCTGGTGTGCACCTCGGTGACCTTGCCATCGAAATGCAGCTTGCGCAGGAAACTCGTCGAAATCCCAAGAAGTTCAGCGGCTTCACCGGCCGAAAAACGGCGAAGTTCCTTGCGCGCATCGGGCGCGAAGATCTTCATCATGTGACTTTCCAACGCCCCGGAAAGCGTTTCCGCGTTCCGGCGGATCCGTGTATTGATGTGGACGGTATTTGTCACATCTGCCCTCGCTCTCAGTAACGCTATTATTCGGCAGCGCTTTTGTTACCGTTACTTAATGCTATTCATGCTGAGTGCGCAACAGATTCTTGTGCGACCGCTGTGGAGGCCCCGGGGGCCGAATATGCCCGACGCGGCACCATGCTATGTTGGATCTGCCTAAAGCACGGAAAACAAAAATCTTTTCGTGGATCGCCTTGCTGTCATGCGGCATGACTGCCTGTTCCGGGGGATGCCCGAAACAGCCAAGTTAGAGCCACATAAGGGGCGCTGGGGGGAATCATCCGGGCCTTCGCAGGCACAGTTGGACATCTTGTCCTTTTTGTCCTTCCTTGCCTGCGCATCCTGGCCTTCTTGTCCCAAGGCGCGCTTTTTGGCAGCACGGGTCTGGCCTCCGCCCGCATCTGCTGACAAGTTGCGCAAAAGGGGCAGGACCCCGCTGAAGAGGGCCGCCGCGGAATGGTCGATATCTGGAGTGGTTTGACGCAGGCTTTCTGGCTGGTCGTCACGCTCGATGCCGAATTGGTTGAGATCGCGGGCCGCTCGCTTCAGGTGACGGTGACGGCGCTGCTCGTTGCCTGCCTCATCGCCCTGCCGCTGGCGGCGCTGGTGGCGGTCAAGCGGTTCCGCGCGCGGCGCTTCGTGATCGCTGTGCTGAACGCGCTGATGGGGCTGCCGCCGGTGGTCGTGGGGCTGATCGTCTACGTCATGCTGTCACGCTCGGGGCCTTTTGGCGTGCTGGGGCTTCTCTTCACCCCCACCGCGATGATCATCGCGCAGGTCATCATTATCGTGCCGCTGATCGCCTCGATCGCGCATCAGTCGATCCGGGATCTGTGGCAGGAGTATCATGACCTGCTGATCTCGATGAACGTCACGCAGGGGCAAAAGATCCGCACGCTTTTGTGGGACAGCCGCCGCGCGCTGCTGACCGCGGCGCTCGCGGGGTTTGGACGGGCCATCGGCGAGGTCGGGGCGATCATGATCGTCGGCGGCAATATCGACCATGCGACACGGGTGCTGACCACGGCCATCGCGCTTGAGACCGGAAAGGGCGAGTTCGCACTCGCGCTCGCGCTTGGCTTCGTGTTGATCGGGCTTGCGGTGGCGGTGAACCTCGCGATCCACTGGCTGGGCCGGACCGAGCGGGAGGGACGCTGGTGACGGAATTGTTCCCGATGGTGGCCGAGGGCATCGAAAGCCGCCGCTACGGCCAGACGCTGGTGGGACCGCTGGACCTGACCTTGCCGGGGCAGGGGGCGACCGTGGTCATCGGCCCGAACGGCGCGGGCAAAACGACCCTGCTGCAGCTTCTGCACGGGACCGCGCGGCTGTCGCGCGGGCGGATTGACTGGGCCTGCCCGACCGAGGAAGCGCGCCACCACCAGGCCTTCGTCTTCCAGCGGCCGGTGATGCTGCGCCGCTCGGTGCTGGAGAACATCGCCTATCCGCTGCGACTGCGCGGTGTCGCGAAAGCCGATGCGCGGGCGCAGGCCGAGGACTGGGCGGCGCGTGTCGGGCTGAGCGCGATGCTGCAGCGGCAGGCGACCGTACTGTCGGGGGGCGAGCAGCAGAAACTGGCGCTGGCGCGGGCACTGATCTGTGAGCCTAAACTGCTGTTTCTGGACGAACCCTGTGCCGCGCTCGACGGGCGCGCGACGCGCGAGATCGAGGAAATCCTGCAGCGCGCCAAGGCCGAAGGCACGCGGCTGATCCTGTCGACCCATGATCTGGGTCAGGCGCGGCGGCTGGCTGACGCGGTGCTTTTCATGCGTGGCGGGATGATCCACGAAGCCGGTCCCGCTGCGCAATTTTTCGACCAGCCCGCGACCGCCGCGGCGCGGGCGTTTTTAAGAGGAGACATTGTCGAATGAAGATGCTGATAGCGGGGGCGCTGGCCCTCATGGCCGCCGGGGCGGCGCAGGCGGGCGAGGTGATGCGCATGGCCGTGACGACGTCTTTCAACAACTCGGGGCTGGCCGAGGTGTTGCTGCCCGAGATCGCGCAGGATCTGGACCTCGAGGTGCAGCTGCTGGTGGTGGGGACCGGGCAGGCGATCAAGCTGGGGCAGGCGGGGGACGTCGATGCGATCCTCGTGCATTCCCGTAAAGCCGAGGAAGCCTTCGTCGAGGGCGGCTACGGCACGCATCGGATTGAGGTGATGTACAACGATTTTGTCTTTATCGGGCCGCAGGATGATCCCGCGGGGATCGCGGGTGTCGAGGCGGCCAAGGATGCGCTTCCCGCCATCAAGGAGGCCGCAGCCCCTTTCGTCAGCCGCGGCGATGACAGCGGGACACACAAAAAGGAACTGGCGCTCTGGCAGCAAGCGGGTCTCGCGCCGGGGGATTTCGGTGATTGGTACAAGGAGGTTGGCGCCGGCATGGGCGCCGCGCTCAACACCGCTGCCGGGATGGGCGCCTATGTGATGTCCGACCGGGCAAGCTGGCTGAACTTCGGCAACAAGGACGGGTTGGCGCTGCTGTTCGCGGGCGATCCCGTGCTGTTCAATCAATATGCCTATCTGCCGGTGAACCCTGAAATGCACCCCCATGTGAAGCACGATCTGGCGCTGAAGCTGGAGGATTGGCTGACTTCGGACCGCGCGAAGGAATTGATCAACGCCTACAAGATCGCGGGCGAGCAGCTCTTCGTCTTCAACGCCGAACAGGCTGAATAGGCCGGTTTAGAGCCGCAATCAGGGGTCCTCGGGCAGATCGCCGTGGATGGCGAACTGCTCTAGCCCCGCGTCCTGCGGCTGGATCATGCGGAAGCTTTCGCGCACGCCGGCGTCGGTCAGTTCGCGGGCCACGGTGAGCAGGCAGTTCGGCGCGTGGTCGTCGCAGAGGTCGATCATCTGGGACAGTTCCTCTTTCGCCACCGGGCGCGCGGCATCGACCGAGGGCGCGCCGTAGTAGGTGACGAAATGCTGCGCCAGAAGGGTCGTCAGTGTCTCGACCTCGGCTTGCTCGATCTGCGTGACGGCGACGAAGGTCACCCGGCCGAAGGTTTCGAGGCCCAACCAGCCGTTGGCGAAGGCTTGGCGCGCCTTGCCGGTGAGATCGCCCTCGGTCCAGTCGGAAAACTCGAACCCACCCGAGATGCACCATTCGCCGGTGCGGGCGGGGGAGGCGAAGACGTTGCGGTCGCTCTCGTCGAAATGGATCGCGCGGGCGAGTTTGAGGGTCATGGGGCGGGCTCCAATAGGGTGGTGAGCGGGATCAGACGGGTGGTCTCTCCCGCGCGCAGTAACATGCCGAAGTCCTCGTCGACACCGATGAATGTGCCGCTTTGGCCTTGAAGGGTGACCTCGGACTCGAGGTCGAAGACCAGCCCGCGCCATTCCGCGTGCAGCGACTTTGGGCCGAGGTCTTCCCAGCGGTTGATCCAATGCAGGGTATGCCGGGCCCAGGATTCGACGAGGGCCGGGGGCGATACCTCGGCGCAGCCCTCGGCATAGAGCGCGGTCTGGTCGGGGGTGGCGCCGGTATTGGCCATGTCGGGATCGTCAGCGGGGTAGAGCGGCAGGGTGAAGCCGACGACGAGCCAATCGGGCACCGCATCGGGGTCGGTGGTCGAGGCCACCATGCGAAAGGCACCGCAAGAGGCGCCGTTGATGCGGATCCGGCCGTCCCAGTCGAGCTGCACGGCGATCTCGGGCGGGGAAAGCGCGCCGAGCGCGTTCTGAAAACCGACACCGCAGAGCGGCAGCATCGCCACGGCGCGGGTCAGCGGCACTTCGGGGGCGAAGACCAGTGCGGCCTCCATCTCGGCCCCCGCCAGCCGGTAGGTGATGAGCCCCGCGTTGACGCCCTCCGCCGCGCGGGCGCAGGCGGCGGCGATGGCGTCGCCTGCCACCGCCTCGCCCGACATCAGCGGGGGGAAGGACAGGGCGTCGCTCATGCCGCGCCGGCCTCGATCAGCTGCTTGGCGATGGCGTGGAAGGCCGCGGCCTGCTTGCTGTCGGGCTGGCTCACGGTGATCGGCGCACCGCCGTCGGAGGCGAGGCGGATCTGGAGATCGAGCGGTACTTCGGCGAGCAGCGGCACGCCCCATTTCGCGGCCTCGGAGGCGACACCGCCATGGCCGAAGACGTGTTCTTCGTGGCCGCAGTTGGTGCAGATATGCGTCGACATGTTCTCGATCATGCCAAGGATCGGCACCTTGAGCTGGTTGAACATGTCGATCCCCTTGCGGGCGTCGATCAGAGCCACATCCTGTGGTGTAGAGACGATCACCGCCCCGTCCACATGGGCCTTCTGCGCCAGTGTCATCTGCACGTCACCGGTGCCGGGCGGCAGGTCCACGATCAGCACGTCGAGCGCGCCCCATTGCACCTGTGTCATCATCTGCTGCAGCGCGCCCATCAGCATCGGCCCGCGCCAGACCACGGCCTGATCCTCGTTCGTCATCAGGCCGATCGACATCATGGTCACGCCATGGTTGCGCATCGGCAGGATGGTCTTGCCATCGGGCGAGGCCGGGCGGCCCGAGACCCCGAGCATCCGCGGCTGGCTGGGGCCGTAGACATCGGCATCGAGCAGGCCCACGCGACGGCCCTGGGCCGCGAGCGCGCAGGCGAGGTTGGCCGAGACGGTGGATTTGCCGACGCCACCCTTGCCCGAGGCAATGGCGATGATGCGGTCCACGCCGGGGATCTTCTGCGGACCGGTCGGCTCGGCCTTCCGCTGCGGCTTGAGGTCCGGCGGCGGGGCCTTGTCGCTGTGGCCGGTCAGCACGATGGAGACTTTCGACACTCCTTCGACCTGCGCCAGAGCCGCTTCGGCCTGTGCCTTGGTTTCCTCGTAGGCCTTGGCCTGTGCGGGCGGGATTTCCATCACGAAACGCACCGCGCCCGCGTCGTCCACGTTGAGCGCGCGCATCACGCCGCTGGCCACGATGTCGGTATCCGTGGCCGGATCGGTCACGGTTTTCAAGGCGGTCAGGACCGCTTCCCTGCTGGCAGTCACGTCGCTTATGCCTCGCCCTTGTCCGCGCCGGCGATGGTGCCGTCGATGCTGTGTTCGAGACCGAGTTCCGGGATCGAGATCACGGCCTTGACCGCGAAGGTCTTTCCGGCGGTGTCATGGTCGCGCATGGCCTTTTCGATGGCCTGTTGCGAGGTCACGCCGACCTGCTTGAGAAACTTGCGCATCGACATGTTGAAGTCTTCGCTCATGGGTGGCTCCTTTGGTGTGGGGGCGGCCTAGTGGTCGCGCCGTTTGGAGAAATAATCGTCGGTGGTGCGGGGCCGGGGGCGTTCTTTGCCCGCCATCGGGTTGTTGGTGCTGTGATACTGCGCATTGATGCGGCAGTCATCGCACATCTGGATCATCCGCAGCTTGGCTTCGTCGGCGAACATGGAATGACTGCGCAGCTTTTCGGTGATCTTCTCCACGGTGGATTTCACGCCGAAGAGGCTGCCGCATTCGATACAGGCGAAGGGCTCTTCCTCGTTCAGCACCCGCTGGCTCAATGCCGCGTCGGTGAGATCGAGGCGCGGTTCGAGTGCTATGGCGTCCTCGGGGCAGATATTGGCGCAGAGGCCGCATTGCAGGCAGGCGTCTTCCTGGAACCGGAGTTGCGGCAGATCGGGATTGTCCCCCAAGGCGCCCGAGGGGCAGAGCGAGACGCAGGACAGGCAGAGCGTGCAGGCGTCCTTGTCGACCAGTACGGCGCCGTAGGGTGCGCCCGCAGGCAGGTCCAGTACTTCGGCCTCGGGGTTCAGTGCGCGGGCGGCCTGGCGGGCGATCTGGCGGCGGCTGCCCATGGGGCGCACCGGCTGGGTCACCGGGGCAGGGGCCTCGCCACCGTAGAGGATGTCGGTCAGGGCCTCGGGGTCGGGCGTGTCGATCAATGCCATTCGCGCCTCGCCAGCGATGGCGCGGGCAAGGGCGGTCTGCGTCTCGATCGCGTCGCGGTCGGCCTTGGGGCCAAGCAGAAGCGAGACATGGGCGAAACCGGCGGCAAGGGCGGCGAGCGCCTCGGCATGGCCGAAGGCCGCGAGCGCGTCGAGTTCCATCGGCACCACGTCGGCAGGCAACCCGCGCCCGTGGCGGGCGGCAAGGCGGATCATCTCGGCGCCATGGGCGTCATGCACCAGAAGGCGCGGGGCGTCGCCGCCCGCTTCCAGATAGGCGCGCCCTAGTGTCTGCACCCGGCGCATGGTGAAATCGACCGGCGGGGCGTCATAGCTGATCGCGCCGGACGGGCAGGCCGAAGAACAGGCGCCGCAGCCCGCGCAGATCATCGGGTCGACGGTGACATGATCGCCGTCGGGCGTGATCGCACCGGTGGGGCAGAGATCGAGACAGGCGGTGCAGCCGGTCTGCCCGGCGCGGGAATGGGCGCAAAGCAGCGGGTCGGTACGGACGTAGAGCGGCTGTTCGAAGGTGCCCGTAAGATGCGAGGCGGCCAGCAGGGCGGCGGCCACGGCGGGAGGATGCGCGGGATCCGCGCGCAGATAGCCTTCGCGCTTCTCATGCGCGGGGAAAAGAGGCGTCTCGCCCCGCAGATCGAGAATAAGATCGCATTGGCTGCGCCCGCCGTCGCGCGGTTCGGTCCAGTTCAGCGCCCCACGGCCGCGGGGGTCGATCTGGCGCAGCGCATCGATGACCACCTCGAACTGTCCGAGTGCGCCTGAGGCGCGGCGCAGTTTGCCGGTGATGACGTCGTAGCCGGGCATCTCCAGAAGATCCTCGGGCGCCGTTTCGAGCAGCAGGGTCACGCTGAGGTGATCCTTGAGTTGCGATGCGGCCTCGAGAGCGGCGGGGCCCTGCCCGAGGATCAGGCAGAGCCCTTCGGAGGCCACGTCGATCGTTTTCTCGTCCGGGATCTGCAACAGCGCCTCTGCCGCGAGCGCGGACATTTTGGGCAGTTTGTCACGGGGGTCATCGGACCACCCGGCCCGGTCACGCAGGTCGAGAAGGGGGGCAGGGGGCAGGCCCATGTCTTCGGCCAATTCGGTGAAAACCCGCTCCTGTTGGGTGCAGCATAAAATTGCATCTCCCCCCTCCAGCGCCTTCGCCGCGCGGTCGATCTGGGTGGTGCAGAGCGCCGAACAGGGGGGTGCGACTCTCAGACCGGTGCGCTCGGACAGCGCTTGGGAATCGATTTTCTGCGATCCTGCGCAATCGCATGTTATCAAGGTCTTGGACATGGAATTTCCCTTGTTACGCACACCGGTGCGCCCCCCGTGGGGGTGGTCTTCGAGGCCTCAAGCTAGACGGGATTTGCCTCCGCCCACAACCGCAATTCGCAGCAGACAGCGCCAGGCCGAAGCGCTGGCGGGGCCGCCAGAGCGGCCCGAGGTTGCGGAGTGATTCGTCAAAACCGAATCGCTGCTTTTCCGATCAAAAAGGTCAACTTAGACAAAAGGTCCAGATCGGTCCTGATGGCCCTTTGCGACGGGTCAACTTGTCTGCCGATGGCTGTTTTTTGGGCGATCCTGCGGATTGGGCCTTTCAGTTGATCTGCAGGCGGTGAAAGATCATCTCCACGGAGGAGCGAATTGATTCATAACCCAAACATGTACCGGACAATGCCTCTGGGTGTTGTGCTGCGCCGTACGCCGGGCGTGACCCGCTGGGCCAAATGGGCCTGGAAGGCTACGGCCGTTCTGCCCGGCGCGGAGAAGGCCGACTGGCGCGAGCTGCGCCGCGAGGGCGATGTGGTCGAATACCACGCCGCCACGCTGCCGCTCGAGTTGCATGGTGCCGAGACCGAAGCCTATGTGCACGGGTTGGGTGCGGATGTTCCTTGTGTCTACATCGTGATGCGCCCGATCGCGGGGGACGCGACGCGGCCCTTCAAGGTCGAGCTGGTCACCGCGTCGCCCTACGAGGCGCAGGATTACTGCGACAGTGCCGAAGAGGTGGTCGAAAAGGTCGCCATGACCCCGGGCCTGCGGGCATGGGTCGAGGACTTCGTCGAGGAGTTCCACCACGAGGAAGAATTCGTCAAGCGCCGCCGCGACCGGCTGCGCACGGACGCCAAGCAGGACGGGATCGGCGATCCGCGCATCGCCAAGCCTGCGGATGTCTATGCTTCGCCCACCCTCAAGAAGAAGCGTCTCGCATGAGTGGTTTCTGGCAAAAACGCCGCGCCGCCGTGGCCGAGGAAGCCCGCGCCGAAGCCGGGGCCGAGGAGCTGCGCGTGCATCAGGCGCAAGAGGCGGCGCTGGCCGAACGCAGCGACGATGAGCTTCTCGCCGAGTACGATCTGCCCGAGCCCGAGGATCTGGTCAGCGGCGAGCAGCTGCGCGCCTTCCTGAAGGCGCAGCTGCCGCAGCGGCTCAAGACCCGCGCGCTGCGCAGTTTCTGGAAGACCAATCCGGTGCTGGCCTGTCTTGATGGGCTGAACGATTACGACGACGACTATACCGCCGCCGCCACCGCCGGAAAGCCGGTGAACACGATCTATCAGGTCGGTCGCGGTATGGTGGCCAAGGTCGAAGCGGCGCTTGAGACAACCGCCCCCGCCGAGGCAGAGACAGAGGCAGCCCCCGAGACGGTGGCGCTGCCGGACGTGGTGTTGACACAAGCGCCCGCGCCCGACGAGAGTGAAGCTGTGAGCGAACAACCACAGGCCGAGCCCGAGGCGGAAGAAACCGCGACGCCCGCGCCGACGCACCGGCGGATGCGGTTTCACTTTGCCGAAGCTACGGCACAGGACATGGAAGGCGCGAGCGCATGACCCAGATGGCCCAGACCCAAGTCCCCGAGGAAGACCGCCTGCGCGCGGATCTCTACAACTTCATGGGGCTGATCCTTGCCGGTCCGCCCGACCAGATGCTGTTGGATCAATGCGCCGGGCTGTCGGGGGACGAGAGCGAGCTGGGGCAGGGGTTCCGCGCGCTGTCCACGCTGGCTGCCAAGACCCGTCCCGCCGGGGCGGAATCGGAATTCAACAAGCTCTTCATCGGTCTCGGCCGGGGCGAGCTTTTGCCCTATGCCAGCTACTATCTCACCGGCTTTCTGAACGAGAAGCCGCTTGCGGCGCTGCGGCAGGACATGATGGCCCGTGGGCTGGAGCGTGCGGCCAATGTCTTCGAGCCCGAGGACAACATCGCCTCCTTGATGGAAATGATGGGCGCGATGATCGCGGGCCGCTTCTCGGCCCCCGCGACGCTGAGCCAGCAGAAGACCTTCTTCAACCGGCACATCGCGCCGTGGGCCGGACATTTCTTTGCCGATCTGGAAGGCGCGAAAAACTCGGTCTTCTATGCGCCGGTGGGCAAGATCGGCCGTGCCTTCATGCAGATCGAGACCGAAGCCTTCCGGCTGAGCAAAGACCAGTGACCGCAACAACAAATGAACGGGCCGAAGCGCCCATGAACCACAGACGCAAGGGGAGAGACACTATGACACGAAAGCCAGAGGGTTCCACAGAAACGCCCGCCCGCAAGGATCGGCGCGATTTCCTGAAATTCGCGGGCACCGCCGCGCCCTTGGCCGCCGTGGCCGTGGCCACCGCCGGTGGTGAGGCCGAGGCCGCCAAGGCGCCTGACCTGAGTTCGGACCGCCTGCAGGACACCGAACATACCCGCGCCTATTACGCCTCGGCGCGGTTCTAAAGATTTACCGGGGGGCGTCCCTCCGTTCTGGCCGGGCGAGATGACCGGCCGTTCAATAGCCAGCTCAGGCGGGGACCAGCCCGCGCACAGGGAGTGAAGATATGCTGAGGAAAAAGACCAACGGAGTCGCGCGCAGCGCAGGCCGGACGGGGATCGTAGGGGACGTGGCGCGCAGCGGCATCGACCGCCGCGCCTTCCTGCGCGGTTCGGGCCTTGTCATCGGCGGGCTGTCCGCCATCGCCGCCACCGCCGGCAGCGTTCAGCAGGCAAGCGCCGCCACCGCTTCGGTGGGCGGCAAGATCGAAGTGAAGAAATCGGTCTGCACCCATTGCTCGGTCGGCTGCACCGTGATCGCCGAGGTTTCGGACGGCGTCTGGGTCGGGCAGGAGCCCGGCTGGGACAGCCCCTTCAACCTTGGGGCGCATTGCGCCAAGGGCGCCTCGGTGCGCGAGCACGCCCATGGCGAGCGCCGCCTGAAGTACCCGATGAAGAAGGTCGGCGGCGAATGGCAGCGGATCTCCTGGGAGCAGGCGATCAACGAGATCGGCGACAAGATGCTTTCGATCCGTGAAAGCAGCGGCCCGGATTCGGTCTACTGGCTGGGCTCGGCCAAGCATTCCAACGAACAGGCCTACCTGTTCCGCAAGTTCGCGGCCTACTGGGGCACCAACAACGTCGACCACCAGGCGCGGATCTGTCACTCCACGACCGTGGCCGGCGTGGCGAACACATGGGGCTACGGCGCCATGACCAACAGCTACAACGACATCCACAAGTCGAAGGCGATCTTCATCATCGGCGGCAACCCCGCCGAGGCGCACCCGGTCTCGCTGCAGCACGTGCTGAAGGCGAAAGAGGAAAACAACGCGCCGCTGATCGTCTGCGACCCGCGTTTCACCCGCACCGCGGCCCATGCGGACGAATTCGTGCGTTTCCGTCCGGGTTCGGACGTGGCGCTGGTCTGGGGCATCCTGTACCACATCTTCGAGAACGGCTGGGAGGACAAGGAGTTCATCCGCACCCGTGTCTGGGGCATGGACGAGATCCGCAAGGAAGTCGCCAACTGGACCCCGGATGAGGTCGAGCGCGTCACCGGCGTGCCGGGCGAACAGCTCGAGCGCGTGGCCCGCACGCTGGCCAACAACCGTCCCGGCACCGTGATCTGGTGCATGGGCGGCACCCAGCACACCAACGGCAACAACAACACCCGCGCCTACTGCATCCTGCAGCTCGCCCTTGGCAACATGGGCGTCGCCGGCGGCGGCACAAACATCTTCCGCGGCCACGACAACGTGCAGGGGGCCACGGACCTCGGCGTTCTGGCTGACACGCTGCCCGGCTACTACGGTCTGTCGGACGGGTCCTGGGCGCATTGGGCCCGTGTCTGGGAGGAGGATCTCGACTGGCTCAAGGGCCGTTTCGCCTCCTGGAAGGACGGGGCCGGCGAAGAGCAGGCGATGATGAACCTCACCGGCATTCCGGTGTCGCGCTGGATCGACGGTGTGCTGGAAGCGCGCGAGAACCTCGAGCAGCCCGACAACACCAAGGCGATGGTGCTCTGGGGTCACGCCCCCAACTCGCAAACCCGCCAGCTGGAAATGAAAACGGCGATGGAGAAGCTCGACCTGCTGGTCGTGGTCGACCCCTATCCGACCGTTTCGGCGGTTCTGCACGACCGGACCGAAGACACCTACCTGCTGCCGGCCTGCACCCAGTTCGAGACCTCGGGCTCGGTGACCGCGTCCAACCGCTCGCTCCAGTGGCGCGAGAAGGTCGTGGAGCCGCTCTTCGAAAGCCTGCCGGACCACACGATCCTCTACAAGTTCGCCAAGAAGTTCGGCTTCGAGGACCGCATGTTCCGCAACATCGAAATGAACGGCGAGGAGCCGCTGGTCGAAGATCTGACCCGCGAGTTCAACCGCGGCATGTGGACCATCGGCTATACCGGCCAGTCGCCCGAGCGCATGAAGATGCACATGGAGAACCAGCACACCTTCGACAAGACCACCCTGCGCGCTGTGGGCGGTCCGGCTGACGGTGATTACTACGGCTTGCCATGGCCCTGCTGGGGCACACCCGAAATGAACCACCCCGGCACCGCGAACCTCTATGACATGTCGCTGCCCGTGGCCGATGGCGGCCTGACCTTCCGCGCCCGTTTCGGCGTGGAGCGGGACGGCGAGAACCTGCTGGCCGAGGGCGTCTATTCCAAGGGCTCGGAAATTCAGGATGGGTATCCTGAATTCACCATGCAAATGCTCATCGATCTGGGTTGGGACACGGACCTGACCGCAGAGGAGCGCAGCGTGATCGAGGCGGTCGCGGGCTATGAAGCCCCGGCAAAGGCCGACAATGGTCAGGAAGAGGTCGGCGAGACCTCGCAGCAAGGCGAGCTGGAATCGGATTACATGGCCCGCGTGGGCGGCATCAACTGGAAGACCGACCTCTCGGGCGGCATCCAGCGGGTCGCGATCGCGCATGGCTGTGCCCCCTTCGGCAACGCCAAGGCCCGTGCCGTGGTCTGGACCTTCCCCGATCCGGTGCCGACACACCGCGAGCCGCTTTATTCCAACCGGCGCGATCTGGTGGCGGATTACCCGACCTACGAGGACAAGACCTTCTGGCGGGTGCCGACGCTTTACGCCTCGATCCAGAAGAACGACTTCTCGGAAGAATTCCCGATCATCCTCACGTCCGGCCGTCTGGTCGAATACGAGGGCGGCGGGGACGAAACCCGGTCGAACCCGTGGCTGGCCGAACTTCAGCAGAACATGTTCATCGAGATCAACACCCGTGACGCGAACAATCTGGGCGTCCGTGACGGGGCCGATGTCTGGGTCGAAGGACCGGAAGGCGGCAAGATCAAAGTGATGGCCATGGTCACCGAACGGGTGGGCGAGGGCGTGGCCTTCATGCCCTTCCACTTCGGCGGACACATGGGCGGTGTGAGCCTGCGGGACAAATACCCCGACGGGGCAGACCCGATCGTGCTGGGCGAAAGCACCAACACGGTTCAGACCTACGGCTACGATTCAGTCACGCAAATGCAGGAGACCAAAGCGACTCTCTGCAAGATCATGCCAGCGTAAGGAGATAAGAGAATGGCAAGAGCAAAGTTTCTCTGCGATGCCGAGCGCTGCATCGAATGCAACGCCTGCGTCACGGCTTGTAAGAACGAACACGAAGTTCCGTGGGGCATCAACCGCCGCCGCGTGGTGACCATTCAGGACGGCCAGCCGGGCGAACGCTCGATCTCGGTCGCCTGCATGCACTGCTCGGACGCGCCCTGCATGGCGGTCTGCCCGGTGGATTGCTTCTACCAGACCGACGACGGGATCGTGCTGCACTCCAAGGACCTCTGCATCGGCTGTGGCTACTGCTTCTACGCCTGCCCCTTCGGCGCGCCGCAGTACCCGCAGGCCGGTAACTTCGGCAGCCGCGGAAAGATGGACAAATGTACCTTCTGCGCCGGTGGCCCCGAGGAGAACCACTCCCAGGCCGAATTCCAGAAGTACGGTCGCAACCGGATCGCGGAAGGCAAGCTGCCGATCTGCGCCGAGATGTGCTCGACCAAGGCGCTGCTGGCGGGGGATGGCGACACGGTGTCGGACATCTACCGCGAGCGCGTCGTGGCGCGCGGCTTCGGCTCCGGTGCCTGGGGCTGGGGTACGGCCTACAATCAGAAGGGTCAGTAAGACCTGCCAGGGCGGCCCGTCGCGGGCCGCCCCTTTCATCACTTCTGTCTAGCCGGGGGATTGCCCATGCTGCGCCACCTGATGGCCCTTTTCATTCTTGCGCTGATTGCACTGCCTCTGGGCGTCGCTGCGCAAGACATCCGTCTGCCGGAGAATTCGACCCCCGGCGCGATCGACCGGGCCAGCACCGGCGGGGCGCAAAACCTTGCTGACATCGAAGCCCGCGAAGCCGGGGTCGAGATTGATGACAGCTTCCGCCGCGACAATCTTGGCGGCGACGCCGCGACGGCGCCCGGGCTGGGGCCGCTCGGCGGCCGCTCGGACCCGGACCTGTGGCGCGGTATCCGCTATAACGAATTGCCGGTCACGGTCAGCACGTTGAACCAGACCGGTCTTGTGCTGGTGCAGGACGACGGCATCTGGTGGCTGAACTTCCGCGAGGGGCCGCTGGCCACCTATGGTGCGTGGCTCCTTGGGGGCATGCTGATCCTGCTGGCGTTGTTCTACCTGCTGCGTGGGCGCATCCGGATCGAGGGCGGCAAGTCGGGCCGGACCGTCACGCGGTTCAAGGCCATCGAACGCTTCGCGCACTGGATGCTGGCCGGTTCCTTCATCCTGCTGGCACTCACCGGACTGGCCACGCTGTTCGGCCGTAAAGTAGTCATTCCAACGCTGGGGCACGATTTCAACTCGGTTCTGCTGGCCGGTTCGAAGTTCATCCACAACAACGTATCCTGGGCCTTCATGATCGCGCTGGTCATGGTTTTCGTCATGTGGGTTTGGCACAACATTCCCAACCGGACCGATTGGGTCTGGATCAAGCAGGGTGGCGGTTTCATCGGGGACAAACACCCGCCCGCGAAGAAGTTCAACTTCGGTCAGAAGATCATCTTTTGGGGCGTCATCGTGCTGGGCTTCTCGGTCTCGCTGTCGGGGCTCTCCTTGCTGTTCCCGTTCGAGCTGCATCTCTTCGGCCATACCTTTGGCCTGATCAACGACGTCGGCATCACCGAATTTGCGGGCATGGGTCCGCTGCAAGAGGACCTCACCCCGCACGCTGAAATGCAATATGCCCAGCTTTGGCATGCGATCATCGGCTTCCTGATGATGGCGCTGATCCTCGGCCATATCTACATCGGTACGCTCGGCATGGAAGGCGCTTACGACGCCATGGGCAGCGGCGAGGTCGATGAACGCTGGGCCGAGCAACACCACTCGCTGTGGCTCGACGAGGTCAGACAAGACAAGCGGACGCCAGCGGAATGAACGCTCAGCGAGAAGGATACACGCGATGAAAGCCATGCTGGCAGGGTTTCTGGGCGTCGCCGTGATTGGCGTCGTCGCCTATTTCGGTCTCCACGAGATGGGCTTTTCCTCCGCAGAGGTCTATTCAGGTGAAAACGTCCGATTGGACTGACACCGAAAAGGCGAAACATGGCGGCAGGGGATGAATACGGCGGCACGCTCGAGGGCGCGTCGGTCCTTGTGATCGACGACGAACCGGGGATGCGGCATTTTCTGACCAAGATCCTCGAGCCGCGGGTCAAGCGGGTGGCGCAGGCCGCCTCCCCGGCGGAAGCCACTCGTGCGCTGGACGAGGCGCATTTCGATGTCGTCGTGCTCGATAACGTGATGCCGGGCAAGACGGGTCTCGAATGGATCGCCGAACAGCGGCGCAAGGGGTTTTACGCCGATACCGTGCTGATCACTGCCTATGCGGATCTGGAAACGGCAATCGCCGCCCTGCGGGCGGGCGTGAGCGATTTCGTCCTGAAACCGTTCCGCACCAACCAGATCCTCGGCGCGCTGTCGCGAACGCTCGACCGCAAGAACCTGCGCCGCGACAATACGTTGCTCCGGCGAGAGTTGCTTGCCGGAACGGCGGTGCAGATGCTGGGCCAGTCAGCACCGCTGGCGAAGGTACGCAGCATGTTGAACCGTCTTGCACCGCTGCCGACGCCGGTCCTGTTCACGGGCGAAAGCGGCACCGGCAAGGAATTGGCGGCACGGCAATTGCACCAGATGTCGGACCGGGCGGACAAGCCTTTCGTCGCGGTGAACTGCGCCGCGATCAGCCCGGACAGTGTGGTGCCCGAACTCTTCGGCACGGTCGAAGGCAACGAGACCCTGCAACCCGGCCTGCTCCTGCTCGCCGATGGCGGAACGCTCTTCCTCGACGAGGTCGCGCAGATGCCCGAGACCCTTCAGGCAGCGCTCTTGCGGGTGCTGGAGGATCATCGCATCCGTCCCGAAGGCGCCGAGCGTGAGATCCCGCTCAATTTGCGGCTTCTGTTTGCCACCAATGCCGATCTGCCGAAGGCCGTGGCCGAAGGTCGGTTCCGTGCCGATCTCTACCACCGGATGAACGTTGTCGAGATCCCCATGCCGCCGCTGCGGGACCGGTCTGAGGACATCGTGGAACTGGCGGCGATGTTCATGGAGCAATTCTCGACCGCGCTTGGCATGCCAGCGCTGCGGCTGGACGCCGAAACGCTCTTGAAGCTCATGCGCTACGACTGGCCCGGTAACGTGCGCGAGTTGCGCAACCTGATCGAACGGTCGGTGATCCTCGGCAGTTTGCCCGACGCCTTTGCGGGGCAGGGCGGGGTCGACGGGGCGCGGGCGATCGAGGATCTGGAACTGGTCACGCAGCGCCACATGCTGCACATTCTTGACCTGAGCAAGGGCAACCGCGCAGAGGCGGCGCGCCGCCTCGGCGTGTCGCGCAAGACGGTGGACCGAAAGCTTGCCGCATGGGCGGCCGAAGGGCTGGAGATCGACAGCCCCTGAGGTCCGGCGACAGGCCAAGGCCGGTTTTCCTTTTCCCGGCAACCTTGCGAAGCGCCACGTCCGGCAGGACAGGGGTGTTTGTCCCTCTGACAATACGGTCAGCGCTGAACCCTCAGATCATTCCGCGCAGGCGCGGATCCGGGCGTCGGTGTGCGGCCGAGGTTGAAGGATGCCGCGTGAAAAGTTCACAGCTGTGAACTTCAGGCCCGGACCGCTGCCGCCGGAACCGCGTAGAAGCTCCTGTACCATTCGACAAACTGCGCCACGCCATCGCGCATGTCGGTTCGGGGCGCGTAGCCGGTCAGCGCGCGCAGCAAAGCGGTATCGGCCCAGGTCGAAGGCACATCACCGGGCTGCATCGGCATCAGGTTGCGTTGCGCGGTGACGCCCGTTGCCTCTTCGATGGCGGCAATGAAATCGGTCAGGATCACCGGATCCGAGTTGCCGATGTTGACCACTCGGAAGGGTGCGACCGTCGACAGGCTGTCGCCCTCGTGCCGGCCCTGTTGCGAGAGGTGATCGGGAATGGCATCGCGCAGGCGGATGATAGCCTCCACGAGGTCGGTCACGAAGGTGAAGTCGCGGCGCATGTTGCCGTTGTTGTAGACATTGATGGGGCGGCCTTCGAGGATCGCGGAGGTGAACAGATGCGGCGCCATGTCCGGACGGCCCCAAGGCCCGTATACGGTGAAGAACCGGAACATCGTGATCGGCAGGCCGAAGAGGTGGGCGTAGGAGTGGGCGATATTCTCGCTGGCTTTCTTGGTCGCGCCATAGAGGGACATCTGGTGGTCTGTCGCGACATCCTCGCGGTAGGGCATCTCGGAATTGGCGCCGTAGACCGAGGAGCTGGAGGCCATCAGCATGTGTTCGGGCGGGAAGGCCCGTGCCGCTTCGAGCAGTTGAAGGGTGCCGAAAAGGTTGGTCTGAACGTAGGTGTCCGGATTCTCGAGCGAGTACCGGACGCCCGCCTGCGCGGCGAGGTGGAAAACATGCGTCGGGCGGTGACGGTCGAACAGGTCGGTCAGCAGGTTGTGCGTCTCGATGCTGCCTTCGACGTTATGAAATGCAGGGTAGGCCGCAAGCCGGTCGCGGCGCGCGGCCTTTAGCGATACATCGTAATAATCGCTCATGTTGTCGACGCCGACGACGGTGTGCCCGTCGTCCAGCAGGCGACGGCAGAGATGGTATCCGATGAAACCCGAAGATCCGGTTACGAGTGCGGTCGCCATGGTCAGTCCTTTGCGCGGTTGAGCCGCCTTTACGCCTTCGGTTCCGGTCTCTCAACCCGCCGCGCCTGTTTCCCGCGCAAGGATGCGGTCACGCCCAGTACTGCGGGACGCCGTAATGCTCGTGGGTGCGGCGCTCCCAGTCGCGGTCGCCGTACCAGTTGTCGTGGCGTTCGGGGGCGCTGGTGACTTCCTCTTCCGTCAGGTCGGTGACGTAGCATTCGCGCTCGGTGTCGAACGTCAGCTTGTCCCACGGGATCGGAAGGTGGTCTTCGCCCATGCCGAGAAAACCGCCGAAGCCCATGATCGCGTAGGCAATCTTGCCCGAGGTCTTGTCGATCAGCAGGTGGTCGATGGTGCCGATGCTCTCGCCTTCGCAGTAGACTTCGGTGCCGCTGACGTTCTTTGACGAGATCAATGTTCCCTTGCTCTCTTCGGTCACGGTTGCGTCTCCTTCAATTGTTCGCGGTTCAGATAGATCATAGGGCGACAGGGCGGCGTTGGAAGTTCGCGGTAGGGCAGGGCGGTCACACCACCGGCGGATTTTGACCGATCGCCCCGCCGGGTGGCGGATCTATCCGCGTAAGGCAAGACGGAATGTTCCGTGAGGTATGACTTAAGTAAATGATTTTAAATTAAATTAGGTCGGCGCGGCCGACATTTTTGGAGGGATGATCGACCGCGCCTGAAAGAAACACCTCTCGTCGGGGGACAACGGGTGCCTTTCGTACAGAAGTTGTGGCTGGACGGGACGCAGTGTTGGGGATGCGTTGGCCGGCAGATGTCAAAACTTCGTATGGTGGTTAAACCACACCCGACAAACGTTTCAGCCGGATGACAGTTCCAAGGAATTTACGAAAAGTTTTCCCGTTCCTGTCGGGCCCGCCGGTGTGTTAGCGCGGCGGGGCGGAACTTCGCCCGATGCAGCACGTTTCCCCGTTTGATAGCATGCAGAAAGATACCCCAAGTGAATGATCGTAGCGAAGCTCCCGTTGCGGAGGACAGTGCCCACCGAACCTTGGGTGAAGTGCTGGGCGATGTGCGCAAGCTTGCCACCGACCAGGAAAGGGTGAGCGTCGAGAACCTTGTCGATACGCTGGGGCGCGCCTCTGTTTCGGCGCTGGTTCTCGTGCCAGCGCTGGTGGCGGCCACGCCGCTGAGCGGCATACCGGGTCTGTCGGGATTTTGCGGATTGATGATCGCGCTCGTATCCTCGCAGGCGGTGATCGGACGGCGCAGCCTTTGGTTGCCGGATTTCATCATGCGCCGCGACGTATCGGGCGACAGGCTGATCGATGCGCTGGACAAGATCAGCAGTGTCACCGGCTTTCTGGACCGCCACACCCACGAACGGCTTGAGCTTTTCGTGAAGGGGCTGGGCGCGAAGCTGCTTTTCGCGCTGTGCACCTTGGCGGGGCTGATGATGCCGTTGCTTGAGTTGATCCCGTTCTCAGCGTCGATCATGGCCTCATTTGTAACGCTGATTGCGCTGTCCGTACTGACATTGGACGGGCTGGTGGCGTTCCTGTCGTTCGGTTTCCTGCTGGGGGCAGGGGGCGCGATCACCTATTTCGTGTGACACCCGCCCACGAAAAAGGGGAGGCCGGTGTGGCCTCCCCCCGGAAGTTAAGCAGAGCGTGATCGCTTACTTGGCTTCTTCCCATTCCTGCATGTTCTCGATTTCTTCTTCGGTCATCGAGATATAGCCGGTCAGTGCGCCGTTTTCGGTCTGCATCAGTTCGATGTCGGTCAGGTTCATCGCCACGTGGCGTTCGCCCAGACCAAGGAAGCCGCCAACGTCGACGATGACCTTCTCGATCTGACCACCTTCGGCCAGGATCAGGTCGCCGATTTCACCGACGCGGTCGTTTTCGGAACCGTAGATGGCGGTGCCTTCAAGGTCGTCCGCCGTCATGTTCGCGAGGCTTGCTTTGGTCATCGCGTCGCGGTCCAGCGGCATTGCATCGTTCGAAGCTGTTTCTTCGGTTGTGGTCGCTTCGTCGTTTGCTGCCATATCTGTTTCGGCGACATCGGCTTCTTCATTCGACGCCATGTCGGACTGTTCGGTCTCTGTCTGGGTCGCTTCGTTTTCGGCTGTTTCCTCAGACGTCATGGTGTCGTCGGATGCTGCCTGCTCCATCTGCGTCGAGGCGGATGTGTAACCATCGGCTTCCATCGCGGCGGAGTCGTAGTCGTTGGTGTCTTCCAGCATCTGCTTGTCGCCGGTGTAGACAACGAAGTATTCGTTTTCGTCATCCTGGTCGGCCACGAACTTCAGCGTGTCCAGCGCGACAGTCTTGCGGGTTTCGCCCATGCCGAGGAAGCCGCCGGCGTCAAGCACGATGGATTCAAGCTGGCCGTCGGCGTTGATCAGAATGTCGGTGACGTCAGCCACGTCCTGCCATGTATCAGGCACTTCTGTCAGGTCGGTCAGGTCGACGTTGTCGGCACTGCCTTCGCGGGCCATATAGACGGTCTTGCCCATCAGGTCGGATGCGTTGATCTGCATGCCTTCCTGTGTTTCGTACTGCATGGTCGCGTTCATGTCGCTGCCGCTGGCGGCGTGGCTTTCGGCGAAAGCGGCGGTGCTTGTCAGGGCCACGAGGGCCGTTGTCATAAGAATGCGTTTCATCGGGTATTTCCTCCGGTATGAGAGTTTGTGAGGGCTGCGAGAGCCTTGCAAATACAACTCCGCGTTGGACCGCGGGTTTCACCGATTATTGAAAATATACCTTGGAACCATCGGGTCGGTTTCGGCGTTAACTGCGACAATTTTTCACAGGTCCGGCGCCCTCAGGCAGTCACCGCGAAGGCCACCGCGAGGCCGTAAGTCACCATCATCAGAAGGCTTTCGACGCCAATCGTGGCGGGGCCCGCGCGCTGGCGCATGATCAGGCCGATCAGCAGGATGCCCGACATCAGCATTCCCACCGACAGCCACAACAGATCGCCCGCGCCGATCGCGTGATAGAGCGACCCCTCGCGGTAGCCGATGTCCCCGAGGCTGAGAAACAGGATATCGAAGGTATTGCCCCCGATGATGCCGCCGATGGCCAGTTGCAGCGCGCCACGGCGCACGGCGGCCAGCGTGGTCACAAGCTCGGGCATGGAGGTGATCACGGCGGTCATCAGCGCGCCCACCACGGAGGACGACAGCGAGAACCGCGTGATCATGACGCTGGCGATATTGGCGATGACCCAGCCCGCGGCGCCGAGGATCAGCATCAGCATGACAAAGGCGATCAGGGCGCGAACCGGGCTCTTGTCGCTTTCCTCGGGTTCCTCGGGCACATCTTCGCGGGTTTCGTCGGTTTCGACGGCGCGCCACATCGGCGCCTCGCGCACCTGCGCGGCCAGCCGGATACCGGCGACATACCCCCCGATCAGGATGAACGACACCGGGTGGATGCCGAAAACCGTGATCGGCGGGCCGGTATAGGCAATCAGCGGCAGCGACAGCAGCGTCAGCAGCAGCGTGCACTGGAACAGGTTGCCGGTATCGGCGGCGGCATGTTCGAGGTTCGCACGCCGGTAGATGAGATCGGCCAGCGCCAGAAACAGCGTCTGCGCCGCGATCCCGCCCACGGAGTTGGAGAACGCCAGTGCGGCATCGCCGGAACTGGCGGCGGTAAAGCTGACCGCCATGCCCGACAGCGATGTGGCGGCCCCCAGTACGGTTGCGCCGACCAGCGCCTCGCCCAGCCGTGTGCGGTCGGCGATGATGTCGGCCAGACGGGTCAGGCGCATCGAGGTCAGGAAAACCACCAGACCGGCGACAAGCAGCGCCGCGAGCAACGCGGGTGTGGAAAGTGAATTGAAGATACCGCGTCTCCCTTGCCCTTGTGAAACGGACCGAATTGGGGGGACAACGCGCTGTTGGCGGATTTGGTTTCCGCGCGGGCGTCAGGCCAGCGTTTCGATCAGATCGGCGATTTCACCCAGCCGCGCGGTTTTCGAAATACGCGCATCGGCCTGGCGCATCCCGGTTTTCATGATGGGGGAATCGAAGACCGACGCACTGCCGGTAAGGACCACGATGGACAGTTCGGGAAAGGCTTCGCGCACGCGGTGCAGCAGCGTGATGGCCCCGCCGCCGGGCATCAGCACATCCAGAAAAACCACGTCGAACCGATCGTCCGCCAGCGACGGAAGCACCTCGCGGGAGTGACCGAGCCCCACCACGCTGTGACCGAGTGCATGCATGCCTGCGCTGAAGGCCGAGATATAATCCGGATCGTCGTCAGCAATGAGAATTCGCGCCATCTGCCGCATCCGTCCATGATTGTTTTTTACCGCTGTCCATGAAAAAAGGAGAACAGCCAACAGAATATGTAAACTATCCATGACCGCTGTCGATTCCATAGATCAAACGGCGCCGTTTGACGGCCCGCTGATCGCCATAGGTGCCTCCGCAGGAGGGCTTGACCCGCTTGAGGCATTTTTCACCGCCGCCCCGACGGATGCGGGGTGGTGTTTTGTCGTGATCCAGCATCTGTCGCCGGACTATCGTTCCGTGATGGACGAGCTGCTTGCCCGGCGCTCGTCGCTGACGATCACCCATATCGAGGACGGTATGGCGCTTGCCGCCAATACGATCTTTCTCAATCCGCCGAACTCGCTGGTGCGGCTGGACGGCGATCATTTCCGCCTGACCCCTTACCAGCCCACCGACAAGCTGCCGCATCTGCCGATTGACGCCTTCTTCTTTTCGATGCGCGCGCGGGTCGGGCCGCCGCCGGTCGCGGTGGTCGTGTCCGGGTCGGGATCGGACGGGGCGCGCGGGACTGCCGCGGTGCAACGGTCGGGCGGGCTGGTGATCGTTCAATCCCCGAAGGAGGCGAAATTCAGTTCCATGCCGCGCGCCGCACTGGCCGAGGGCGCGGTGGACCGTGTGCTGGACGCGAGCGAAATGCCCGCCGCCATCGCATCGCTTCTGGAACGGTCGAACGGCTCGGACGGGAACGGCGGTTCGAACGCCGAGCCGATGGATCCGGAAACCGCCATTCTGCATCTGCTGGAAAGCGAACACAGGATCGATTTTTCGGTCTACAAGTCGCCCACGGTGATGCGCCGGATCGAGCGGCGCAAGGAACTGCGCGGCATCTCTTCGATCGCGGAGTACCGGGATCTTCTGTCGTCGGACACCGAGGCGCTCGAAGAGCTCTACCACGACATGCTGATCGGCGTGACCGAGTTCTACCGCGATCCCGAAGCGCTTGCCTCGCTGCGGCGCAATGTGCTGATCCCGCTGGTCGAGGGGGCGGACCCCTCGCGCGGGCTGCGGATCTGGGTCGCGGCCTGTGCCAGCGGCGAAGAGGCCTATACCCTCGCCATCGAACTGAGCGAAGTGATGCTGGAGCTTGATCGCCAGATCGATTTCCGGATCATCGCGACAGACGTGCACCGCCGCTCCATCCAGCGGGCGGCGGCGGGGATCTATCCCGTCGAAAGCATCGAGAAGTTGCCAGAAGACCTGCGCGAGCGGTATTTCGTCGATCATCGCGATGGCGTGGCGGTCGATCCCTCGATCCGCCAGCAGATCATTTTCTCGGTCCACGACGCGCTGCGCGATCCGCCCTTCATGCGGCTGGACCTGATTTCCTGCCGCAATCTGATGATCTATCTCGACGATGCGGCGCAGGCGCATCTGCTGGGCATGTTCCAGTTCGGCCTGCGCAAGCAGGGACACCTGTATCTGGGCGGATCCGAAAGCATCGGCGCGCGCGATGAGGATTTCGCGACCGTCGACAGCAAGTCGCGCATTTTCCGCAAGCTGCGTGACCGCGGCAGGCTGGAGTCGCCGATCCTGAATTCGGCACTGACGGATCGCCCCATGCGCCGCGAGATCGACGACCTGCCGCTGGTCAAGCCGTCGCGCCCGCCGCTGACCTCGGTGGACAGCGGACAGGGCCCGCGGCGGGACCGCGACGCGCTGCTGCGCGGGTACGATGCGCTGCTCAAACGCTATGCGCCGTCGTCGATACTGGTGTCGTCGGACGGGATGGTGCTGACATGGTTCGGTGCGGCCAGCGGCTATGTCGACACCATGAGCAATCTGGCCGACTGGACGGTCGAGGACATCGTTCACCCCAACCTGCAATACCCGATCAACGTTGCGATCGAGCGGATCAAGCAGGGCGAGGAAAAGACCTTCGAACGGCGCGTGAAGATCGACGCGGACACCGAGGGCGCGCATGAGGTGATGCTGAAGGTCGAACCGATCGGGCAGGGGCCCGGTGGCAACCGGTTCCTTCTGGCGGCGATCACGCGGCTGGACGGGACTGCGATTGCCGCCGAGGACGGGGCCGAGATCCTCCGGTCGGACGAAAGCGGTGACGAGGCGGTACTGGCGGCGCGCATCAGGGAGCTGGACCGCGATCTGCGCCTGACCGAGGAAAGCCTGCAATACGTCACCGAACGCCTGGAGGCGAGCGGCGAGGAGCTTCAGGCCTCGAACGAGGAATTGCAGGCCTCGAACGAAGAGCTTCAGGCGTCGAACGAGGAAATGCAGAGCTCCAACGAAGAGCTGCACGCGGTCAACGAGGAGCTTGTGTCGGTCAGCGCCGAGCACGAGCGCAAGATCACGCAGCTGTCGAACCTGATCCACGACACCGAGGTCATACTGGATATCCTGAGGGTGGGCGCCATCGTGCTGGACGCAAAGCTGCGGGTGCGCCGCTTCACCGGATTGTGCCGCGACGCGTTCGAGCTTCAGGAGCATGATATCGGGCGGCGCATCGCGTCGGTGGGCACGCGCCCCGATTTCGTCGCCCCAGAGGAGCTGGCCGAGCGTGCGTTGGCGACGCGCAAGCCGCAGGAGGCGACAGGGCAGTTCGCGGGCGGGTCGTTGCGTCTGCGCGCGCTGGCCTTCAGCCCCGTCGAAGGGACAGACGCGCGCGGGGTCGTACTGCTCTACGACGGGGATCTTATCGACGCTGCGGCGTCGCGGAAGGGCACCGGTGAAGGATCGTGAAGAACGCGTCTGTGCCCTTGATCGGTATTGCGGTTCTGGGGGCGGATCGGGATATTCTGCGCGCGCTTCTGGCGGGGATCGAGGCACCGGTCGGCGCGGCCATCGTGGTGCTGCTGTCGCGCGGCCCTGCGGGCGCTGACGGCGGGGCGGAGGAGTTTCTGGCCGATCATCCGGTGCTGACCGGTGTGACCGCGCAGGGGGCGCACAGTCTTGAACCCGACCGCGTCTATCTGGTGCCCGCGGACCGTTCCGTCACGCTCGATAACGGCACCCTGTCCACGCAGGAGCGCACGCAGGGCGGCGACCGCGCGGTCGCGTTCTTCGGGGAAATCGCGCGGGCCGCAGGCACGCTGGCCGTGGGCGTTTCGCTGTCGGACAATCCGCAGAATGCCGCCGCGGGTCTGGAGGCGATCCGCGAGGCGGGCGGGATCACCCTGTCGCGGCGTGCGCGGGGGGCCGCACAGGGCGAATCGGCAGCGGACCTGACCGGCGACGTCTCGGGGCTGGTGCGGGAACTGCAGGCCATCGCGCGCCATCTGGGACGCGGCGGAAGCGAGTCAGCGACGGACCTGCACGATTTCCTGTCGATCCTGCGCGACGAGACCGGGCATGATTTCCGCGACTACAAGCTCGGCACGCTGGGCCGGCGGATCGGGCGGCGGATGTCGATCAACCGGATCACCCAGCCCCAAGACTATGCCGCGCTTTTGAGAGATTCCGCGCAGGAACGCGCGGCGCTGGTGACCGATCTTCTGATCGGGGTCACGCAGTTCCTGCGCGATCCGGCGGTCTGGGCCGCCTTTGCCGAACAGGCCATCGACGCCCAGATCGCGGATCTTTCGGAGGGCGACACCATCCGTGCATGGGCGGCGGGCTGCGCCACCGGCGAGGAAGCCTATTCGCTCGCCATGCTGTTGAACGAACGGATCGAGGCATCGGGCAAACAGATCGGCGTGCAGGTCTTCGCCAGCGATCTCTCCGCGGCAGCCATCGCGATTGCACGTCAGGGCCGCTATTCGGGGCCGACGCTGAAGAACCTGTCGCAAGGGCGGCTGGAGCGCTGGTTCCGCAAGGACGGCGACGACTACAGGGTCACGCCCGCCCTGCGCGACTGCGTGGTCTTTGCCCATCACAACGTGCTGTCCGACCCGCCGTTTTCGTCGGTGCATCTGATGGTATGCCGGAACCTGCTGATCTATCTCGACCGTGAAACGCAGGTCAGGCTGTTCGACACGTTCCATTTCGCGCTCACCCCCGGGGGCCGCCTGTTGCTGGGTCAGGCAGAGAACGCCGACGCGGTGCGCCCGCTCTTCGAGGTGGAGGACATGACCGCGCGGATCTACAGGCGCAAATCGATCCGCGACCGCGATCATATCCGCATCTCCCCCGCGCGCGCCACGCAGAAGACGGCGGACCAGCCCCGCATCGGCACGCAGCTGGCCGGTGACAACGCAGCCGTGCGCAGCATGCTGGCGCGGTTCGTGCCCCCCGGCGTCCTGGTCACGGAAGAGTTCAAACTGGTCAGCCTGCACGGCGAGGTTTCGGGCTATCTCGGGCTGGACCGGGGCGGGATGACGGCGAATGTGCTCGACATGGTGTCGGAGCGTTTCCGCGCGCAGGCTTGGTACGTCCTGCAAACCGCCCGCCGGGAGGATCGCGAGGTCCAGACGGAAACCCCGACGGTAAACGAAGCGGGCCGTCCCGTGCGCCTGATGGCGCAGCCCCTGACCTCAAAGGGCGAGCGGTACTTCCTGCTCTATTTCCTGACCGAACAGGAGACTGCGGCAAAGCCCGAACGGACGCCTGCGGAAGATGCCGAAATTGCAGACCGCTACCTGAGCGAGATCCGCGCCCTGCAAAAGCAGCTCGAAGTGGAGCTGGAGAAGGGCAATATCTCGACCGAGGAGTTGCAGACCGCACACGAAGAAATCCTGAGCGCCAACGAGGAACTGCAAAGTTCCAACGAGGAGCTGGAGAGTTCTCGCGCGGAGCTGCACACGCTGAACGAGGAACTGGCAGGCACGAACAACCAGTTGGTGGACAAGATTTCGGAACTCGAAGCCACCAACGACGATCTGCTGAGCCTGATCAACTCCACCGATACGCCCACCGTCTTTCTGGACACCGATCTGAACATCCGCCGCTTTTCCGCACGCACCACGGCGCTGCTGCGGATACGTCCGGGCGATATCGGCAGGCCGCTGGGGGATCTGGTGTCGCGGGTCGACGACCCGACACTGGAAGACGACCTGCGCCGCGTCATCGACATGCCGCAGACCATCGAATGCGAAGTCTCGGGCGAGGGCAGCACCTACCTGCGCCGCGTGGCGCCGTATTACACCCGCAAGAATGTCTTGCAGGGGGTGATCGTCACCTATGCCGATGTCTCGCGCCTGCGCGATTACGCGGAGAAGCTGAAGCGACAGGCCGCGCAGCAGTCTTCGGTGGTGACGCTGGGCCGTCTGGCACTGGAGTCGGAGGATATCGAGAGCCTGTTCAACCGCGCCTGTAGCGATCTTGCCGGCAATCTGGGCGCGGAAATGGCCGCGGTGATGCGCCACAACTCGGCCGAGGATGCCTTCTTGCTGGAGGCGGGTACGGGATGGCCGCGCGGGCTGGTCGGGCGCACCTTGGTGCCGGCCTCAAACGACAATGAATTCGCTTTCGCCCTCGGCCGCAGCGATCCGACGGTGATTGCCGACATGTCCGCCGAGCCGCGCATCACCCGATCCGAGCTGATCAGGGATGTATCGGCGCAATCGGGCCTGTGCGTGCCCGTGGGGCCGGTCGGGTCGCGCTGGGGATTGCTGAGCCTGTTCTGGAAAACCCCGCACACGGCGGACGCGGATGAGATACTCTATGCCAGTTCGGTGTCGAGCGTGCTGTGGCTTGCCGTCAGCCAGGCGGAAACCAAGCAACTGCGCGACAAGGAACGCGCGGCCCTTCAGGAATTGATCGATGGCCTGCCGATCCTGATCGCCGTTGTCGGCGCGGATATGACTGTCGATCTCTTCAACGATTCCTGGGAAGATATCGGCTTTACCTCGGATGAGACGCAGAACTGCGGGTTCGGCGATCTGCTGGGCGAGGAGGCGGCGGCCATCTGCACCGAGATCGTGCAGGGCCGGCGCGCCGTTCCGCGCGAGGGAGTGGAGTTTTCCATCAACGTTCCGGGCAAGGGCGCGCGCACTCATCTGATCTATTGCGTCCCGCGCGAGACACCCGGCGATACCGGCGGCTTTTTCTTCGCGGCGCTCGACATCCACGAACGCAAGACCTCGGAAGAGCGCAATCGCGTGATCTCGGCAGAGCTGGACCACCGGGTGAAGAACGTGCTGGCGCTGGTCGACACGATTGCCCGCATGACCAGCCGCAAGGCAACCAGCCTTGCGCAATTCCGCGAGGATTTTTCCAACCGTGTGCATTCGCTCGCGCGGACACACACCCATCTGGCCGCCGAAAACTGGGACGGGATGGACCTGCGGCGGCTGATTGCCGAAGAGCTTGAGGCTTTCGCCCCCACCGACACGCGCGCCTACAGCATCGAGGGGCCGCAGCTGATCCTGGGGCCGACCGCCACGCAGAGTTTTGCGCTGGCGATGCACGAACTGGTGACCAATGCCGCGAAATACGGCGCGCTTTCGGTGCCGGACGCGACGCTGTCGGTGCGCTGGCAGCTTGCAAACGGCATGCTCGACCTACATTGGTCAGAGAAGGGCACTGGCCCTCTGTCGCAGCCGGAAGGCAACGGATTTGGGACGACTGTCGTGACGAACGCGATCAAGAACCAGCTGGGCGGCCGCATGACGGCGGCGTTCGGCGAAACCGGACTGGAGATCGATATCGAGATCCCTCTCAAGAATCTGAGTGCGGGGGATACCGATGACCTCTGATCCCAAGACCGTCCTCGTGGTCGAGGACGAAGCGATCCTCGCGCTTGAGCTGGAGTTCGTCCTGTCCGACCACGGCTATCGGATCGTCGGCCCCGCAGGGCGGCTGGAATCCGGGATCGAGATGGCCGAGACAGCCGTGGTGGATGCGGCCCTGCTGGACCTGAACCTGCACGGCAAAAGCAGCGATCCGATCGCCGACAGGCTGGCCGAGCGTAATATTCCCTTCCTCTTCCTGTCGGGACACACGCGCGATGTTCTCTCCGAACGCCACTGCAATCGCCCGCTGCTGTCCAAACCCTTTGTCGAGGCAGATCTCGTGATAGCGCTGCGCCAGCTTCTTGGCTGACCACGGCACACTGCCGGGCGGGGCCGGGTGGATGCGCGGGGTGCGCCCCGCTCCTTACTGGCTGGGCGGTGCGGTTCTGGTCGTGGCCTGTGCGGTGCTGCTGGGGTGGATCCTTGGTGGGGTCGGCGCGCTGGTGCGGATACGGGCCGATCTGGCCGAGATGGTGCCGTCAACCGCGCTGTCCTTCGGGTTTCTGGCGGCTTCGGTGATCCTGATCCGCCGGCAGGGCAGGGTTGCGGCGGGCAGTGCGGCGTTGATCCTCGCCGTGCCGTGCATCGTGGTGGTCGAGTTTATCCTGCATCTGAGCACCCCCGCGCTGCCTTCCGCCCTTGATGCGTTGCGGCTGGGCGGCATGTCTTTCGCCACGCAGTTTTGCATGATGGCGGCGGCGCTGTCGCTGCCATTGCTGATGTCGGGGCAGTCGGGTTTGCGCCGCGTGGGCGGTCTTCTGGCCACGCTGGGTCTGATCGCCGCGCTGCTGGCGGTGGTCGGCTACATGATGGACGCGCGCGCGCTTTACAGCGTGCTGGCCTTCTCCGAAATGGCGCTGCACACGGCGACAACCTTCGTCCTGCTCTTTGTCGCGATTCTGTTGCTGCGGCCCGAAGGCAGCTGGGCGCGGCACATTCTGGGGAGGGGGCGCGGCAGCCGCGCGGCGCGGCGGCTGATCCCGTTCGCGTTCCTGGCCCCCTTGGTCATCGGCTATATTGCCCTGGCTTTCACGCAGGCGGGGCTGCTGGACGAAAACATCCGGCTTGCCCTGCTGACGCTGGGGCTTTCGGTTCTGATCACCGCCGCGATCATGAACGCCGCGGCACGGGCGAATGCCACCGAAGCCTACGAGGCCGCACAGGACCTGCGCCTGCGCAGTCTGCTGGACGGCATCGGCGCCAGTGTTTTCGCCGTCGATGCGCAGGGCAGTCTGCGCTTTACCAACGCCCAGGCCGAAGCGCTGTCCGCGCCCTTCGGCGGGCCGCAGAACTGGCTGCGCGACGCGGTCTTTCTGGAATCCGACCGCACCACGCCGCTGGCCCCTTCCGACACACCGCTGGCGCGCCTCTTGCGGGGCGACAGCCTTGCCGATCTGCAGGTGACCTACGCGCACCCCGACGGGCAGTTGCGCGATCTGCGCTTCCTCCCCGGCAGCTATTCCGACGTGCGCGGAGAGCGGATTTTCATCCTGACCTGCCGCGATGTGACCGAGGAAACGCGCGCCCGCGCCGACGCCATGCGGGCGGAGCGGCTGGATTCGCTGGGTCAGCTTTCGGGCGGGATCGCCCATGACATCGCGAACCTTCTGGGCGTGATCCGTCTGAACGCCGATGTCGGCGCGCTGAAAGGCGGTGTCACCGAAGCGGAATTCGCCGCGATCCAGAATGCCTGCGACCGGGGTGCCGATCTGACCGGGCGGATACTGGCCTTTGCCAAGAGCCAGCCAAGCCATCCCGAAGTGGTCGATCTGCGCCAGTCGCTGACCGAAACGCACAGTTTTCTGCGCCGGACCGTGCAGTCCGACATCGATCTGCATCTGGACCTGCGCGGCCCGATCAGCGTGCTGTGCGAACGCGGATTGCTGGAGAATGCGGTGGTCAACCTTGTGCTGAACGCCCGCGACGCGCTGGTGGATGCGGGAACCGACGCGGGGCGGATCACCCTCGGGCTGCGCGCAGCGGGGAAGGGGGCGGTGCTGTTTGTCGAGGACAACGGACCGGGGATGACCCAGCACACCCGCGACAATGCGACAGAGCCGTTTTTCACGACGCGTCAGGCGCGGGGCGGAACCGGTCTGGGCCTTGCCATCGTCGATGCCTTCGCGCGCAACAACGGGGCGCAGCTTGCCTTGCTGGAGGCGGCCTCGGGCGGGGCGCGGATAGAGCTGCGGTTCGATCTGCGCGTGCAGGATGGCGCGGAGCCTCTGGCGGCATTGCCCGGCGGTGTGCTCCGTCTCGATGGTCTGCGTATCCTCGCGGTGGAGGATGACCCGATGTTTCACCTGGCGCTCGAAAGCATCCTTGTGAAACTGGGCGCGGATGTCACCATGGTCGATTGCGGCCCGCAGGCGCTCGTGCAGGCCGAATCCGACGCGCCCTTCGACCTGCTGCTGACCGATATCACCCTGCGCGGCGGGATGAACGGATTCGAGGTGGCGCATCGCGTGGCCCGGATCAGGCCCGGGTTGCCGCGCATGTATCTGTCGGGCTACGCGGCCCCCAAGGACAGCGCCCAGCCACATCCCGACGGGCCGTTCCTGCAAAAACCGGTCAGCGCCGTGCGTTTGTGTCAGGAGATTCACAAACATTTGGACAGCACTCGGTAATCGCGATATTATTGTCAATAATTTCGATCTAACGTAGTGTCATGTATTATAGACAGCAGCCTACGGCGGATTTATGAATTCCCCTGTTGCCGGTCTGTAGGAGTAGTTAGATGCCGAATTCGCCCAAGGTGCTGATCGTCGAAGACGAGCATCTGATCGCTCTGGACATGAAGCAGACCCTTGTCAGCAACGGCTACGAGGTGGTCGAGATTGCCAACGAACCGGACACTGCGCTGGCCTATCTGGCGGTGGAAAAACCGGATGTCGCGCTGCTGGATCTCAACCTCGGTGATGGCCACACGAGCTTCGAGGTGGCCCTGCGCCTCAAGGAGCTCGGCTGCCCGTTCGTTTTCGTGTCAGGCTATTCGCGATCGACTTTCGATCTGCCGGAGAATCTGGCCGATACCCCGTGGATCGCCAAGCCGTTTCGCGAGAAACAACTGCTGTGCGAGCTGGAACAGTTCGCCTGAACCTGCCCTGAAACCGCCCCAGGTTTTCAAGAAATTCCTTTGATCGGGTCGCGTTTGCGTGTTGGTCTGTTCAAGGAAGCTTGAAGGACAGGAGCGGCGGCATGGAATTCGACTATGTGATCATCGGCGGCGGCTCTGCCGGATGTGTTCTGGCCGCGCGGCTCAGCGAGGATCCCGACGTCAGCGTCTGCCTGCTGGAAGCGGGCGGCAAGGGCCGCGATCTGCTGATCCGGATGCCCGCCGCGGTGATCGCGCTGCTGCCGGGGCGTCCGAAAATCCACAACTGGGCCTTTCACACGACACCGCAACCCGGCCTGAACGGGCGGCGGGGCTATCAGCCGCGCGGCCGGGCGCTGGGGGGATCGAGCGCGATCAACGCGATGCTCTACGTGCGTGGCCAGCGCCAGGATTATGACGGCTGGGCCGAAGCTGGCTGCGAGGGTTGGGGCTGGGACGATGTGCTGCCCTATTTCCGCCGCGCCGAGGGGAACGAACACGGCGCGGACGACCTGCACGGCGGCGACGGCCCGTTGCAGGTCGCAGACCAGCGCGCGCCCAGCCCGGTCACCCATGCGTTCGTCGATGCAGCCCAACAGCTGCAAATCCCCGGGCGCAAGGATTTCAACACCGGCGACAACGAAGGGGCGGGCCTGTTTCAGGTGACGCAGTTCCACGATGCCGCGCGCAACGGCGAAAGGTGCTCGGCTGCGGCGGCCTATCTGCATCCGGTCGAGGATCGTGCGAACCTCAAGGTGATTACCAAGGCCCATGTTGCGCGCATCCTGTTCGACGGCAAGCGCGCCTGCGGCGTGGCCTTTCGCGAGAACGGCAAGGGCCGCGAGGTCCGCGCCCGCCGCGAAGTGATCCTGAGCGCGGGTGCCTTCGGCAGTCCGCAGATCCTGAACCTGTCGGGGATCGGAGCCGCGGACGAGCTGTCCGCGCAGGGCATCGATGTGCTGCACGACCTGCCGGAGGTGGGCAAGAACCTTCAGGATCACCTCGATTTCATCCTGGCGTTCCAGAGCGACAGCCCCGACACCATCGGTCTGGGCCCGCGCGCCACGCTCAAGACGATCCGGGAAGCGTTGAAGTGGCGGCGCGACGGAAATTCGGTGACGGCGTCGCCCTACGCGGAAGGCGCTGCGTTCTTCAGATCCGGGCCGGAGGTGACGCGGGCCGACCTGCAACTGCATTTCGTCATCGCGATTGTCGAGGATCACGCGCGCAAGCTGCATATGTCGAACGGTTTCAGCTGCCACGTGTGCAACCTGCGCCCCTACAGCCGCGGCTCGGTCAGCCTCGCCAGCCGCGATCCCGCCGCAGCACCGCTGATCGATCCGGCGTATCTGTCGGATGACCGTGACATGCAGATCATGGTCAAGGGCGTGAAGAAGATGCGCGAGATCATGATGGCAGAACCGCTCGCGAAATATCGTGGAAAGGAACTGTTCGGCACCGATGGCATCCGCACCGATGCGGAATGGGCCGACATCATCCGCGAACGCGCGGACACGATCTATCACCCCGTCGGCACCTGCCGGATGGGCAGTGACGCGGCTTCGGTCGTGGACCCGCAGCTGCGGGTGCGCGGTGTCGAAGGGCTGCGGGTGGTCGATGCGTCGGTGATGCCCACGCTGGTCAGCGGCAACACCAACGCGCCCACGATCATGATCGCGGAGCGTGCCGCGGATCTGATCCGCGGGCACGCAGGACGCTAGATTACATAACCCTGATTATGGGGGTATTCACTCCGCCGCTTTCTGCGGCAGGTCAAGGCGCCCCAGCTCGTCCAGAAGAGCCGCTCCGGTCTTGATCCCAGCGATGAAGAGGTCGATTTCCAGATTCTCGTTCGGGGCGTGGTTCGCCTCGTCCGCGTTTGCGTAGGGCACCACGAAGGCGGGCTTGCCGAGGATCTTGGTAAAGACGTAGTCGGGCAGCGACCCGCCGACGGTGGGATAGAGCAGCGGATCGACCCCGCGCGCGGCCTTGATCGCGCGGATGATCGGCGCGGCAAACGGGCTGTCGAGCGGCGTTTTCGACGGCAACATCCCGTTGTGGCGGACCACTTCGACGCCGGGCGCGTGGGCTGCGACATGCGCCTCGATCCGTTCGAACACATGGGTGGGGGTCAGCGGTTCGACCAGACGCACGTCGCATTTCGCGATGGCCTCGTTCGGCAGCACCGTCTTGCTGCCCTGACCGCCATAGCCTCCGTGCAGACCGTTGATGGTCAGCGTGGGGTGGAACATCAACCGGTCCCAATAGGGCCGTTCGACCGGCCCGTCCATCGTGTCGAGCTGAAGATCGCGCATCACTGCGGCGGCATCGTCGGGCAGGCGCGCGATGGCTTCGCGTTCCAGATTGGTCGCGGGGATTACATCCTCGGTCAGGCCCTCGACGGTGATGTTGCCATCGGCGTCTTTCATCGTGGCCAGCAGTTGCACGAGGGTCCAGATCGGGTTCGGCACCACGCCACCGTAGTTGCCGGAGTGGACATCCCGCGCGGCCCCTTTCGCCACCAGATCGAAGGAGGCGACGCCGCGCACACCGAAGGTGATGATGGGCTTGCCGCTTTCGTGCAGGGGGCCGTCCGATGTGACCACCAGATCGGCGTGAAGCCGGTCGCGGTTGTCGCGCACGAAATCCGCGATCTGCGGAGAGCCGATTTCCTCTTCGCCCTCCAGCAGGAAGGTGATGTTGCACGGCAGCGTGCCGTTGACCTTCAGGTGCGTCTCGATCGCGAGAAGCTGGGCGAAATGCTGTCCCTTGTTGTCCCCGATGCCGCGCGCCCAGATCCGCCCGTCGCGGATGGTGGGCTCGAACGGGGGGCTGATCCATGCCTCCAGCGGGTCCGGCGGCTGCACGTCGTAATGCCCGTAAAGCAGGACAGTGGGCTTTGCCGGATCAACCTTCAGATGCCCCAGCACGAAGGGATGGCCGGGGGTCTCGACCAGCCCTGCGTCAAATCCCAGACCGCCAAGGTGGTCCACCAGCATTTGCGCCACTTCGCGGATGCCGATGTTATGCGCAGAGATGGACGGGTGGCTGACATACTTCATCACCCGTTCGACAAAGCTGTCGGCGTTTTCGTCGATATGGCGGAACAGCGCTTCGGTCATGCCTGCGCTCCTTTCTTCAGCAGGATCGACCCCGAGGCGTGGACCGTGGCGGTCCAGCCCGGTGCGATCACCGATGTGGTATCAAGCTGCGTGATGATCGCGGGACCGGCGATTTCGGTGTTCTTGCCGAATGTCGCGCGGTCGTAGATCGGCGTTTCCATCGTGCCTTCGTGCCAGTGGACCTGCTGAGTCTGGATCGGCTCTGGCGCTGGTGCGTCTTCCAGTTCGGGAAGGCTGACCGGATCGGTTCGGCCCGCAGCCTCGACTCGGATCGTGACCAGTTCGATCGGCGCGTCGAGCGTAAAGCCATAGAGCGCCTGATGCGCCTCGCGGAAGCGTGTTTCGGTCGCGCTGGCGCTCTCGGCCCAGTCCACCGCAATCTCTCCCCCCTGCCCGTAGAACCGTAAAAGCGCGCGCGTCTGGATCTCGCGCTGTGCCGGCGGCACGTCCTCGGTCTCCAGCCAGCGGATCGCGTCTTCGGTCAGGGCCGCGACGATGCTGTCGCCCGCCGCCTGATCGACGGGGCCGGGTTTGGGCAGGGCGCGGGTGAATTCGGCTTTCATATCCGCGGCCAGCAGGCCAGCGGCGCACAGAAGGCCCGGTGCCGCGGGGATCAGCACCTGCGAAATCCCCAGAAGGTCGGCCAGCGCGCAACCGTGCAGCGGACCTGCCCCGCCGAATGGCACAAGGGTGAAATCGCGCGGATCGTGGCCGCGCTCGACCGATACCGTGCGCACGGCGCCGACCATGTTGTTGTTCATGATCGCAAGGATCCCCTGCGCCGCCGCTTCTGCCGTCAGGCCAAGGGGGCGGGCGACGTTCTGCTCGATCACCTTGCGCGATGCGGCGACATCCAGCGACATCGACCCGCCCAGAAGCGCGTGGGGCAGATTGCCCAGCGTCACATGCGCGTCGGTCACGGTCGCTTCGGTCCCGCCGTGGCCGTAGGCGGCAGGCCCGGGCCGTGCGCCGGCGGAATGCGGACCGACGGCAAGCGTGTCGTTGCTGACCGCCGCGATAGAGCCGCCACCGGCCCCGATCGTGACCATATCCACCATCGGCAGCGACAGCGGCCATTCGCCCACCTTGCCCTGCTGGGTCAGCGCCACATCGCCGCCCTGGATCAGGCAGATATCGGCAGAGGTGCCGCCAATATCGACGGTGATGATATCCTCGATCCCGCAGGCCGCGGCCGTGTCCACCGCACCCACAACACCCGCCGCCGGACCGGACAGCGCGGTCAGCGCGGGGGCCACGCGGATCGCTTCGGTGCCCGCGACACCGCCGTTGGACTGCATCAGCAGCAGCGGCGAGGCGGCTTCGGCTTCGGTCAGGCGGTCCTGAAGGCGGCTGATATAGGTCGATACGCCGGGCATGACGCTGGCATTCAGCACCGTGGCAAGCGAGCGTTCGAATTCGCGCACCACCGGCAGCACGTCGGTCGAGCAGGTGATCGCCACACCGGGAAGGGCGGCGCGCAGCAATTCGACCACCCGCAATTCGTGCGCGGGATTGGCGTAGGCGTGCAGCAGGCATACCGCCACCGCTTCGACGTTCTGTTTCTTCAGCGCCTCGGCGGCGGCGTGAACGCTCGCTTCGTCCAGTTCCGCCATGACGCGCCCGCCGGTGCCGATCCGCTCGTCGACCTCATGGATGCGTTCCGCTGGAACCGGGCGGGCGGGTTTCACCCAGTTGAACAGGTTCGCGTGGCGCGGAATATCCTGACGCCCGATTTCCAGCACATGCCGGAAGCCGCGCGTTGTCACCAGCGCGGTGCGCGCGCCCTTGCCTTCGAGGATCATGTTCGTGGCCACCGTGGTGCCGTGCAGCACACGGCCCAGATCGGAGGCCGCGATGCCCGCATCCTCGAGCACCATGTTCACGCCGGTCATGAAGGCCTGCGACGGATCATCCGGCACCGACGGAGTCTTCGCCCGCCAGATCGCGCCGCTGGCGCGGTCCAGCAGGGAGATATCGGTGAATGTGCCGCCGATATCGACGGCAACGGCGTAGGCGGGATCGAATGTCATGTCAGACGAGGGCATCGACATACTCCTTGCGGTAAAAACGGCGGATCTGTGGTTTGTCGGCGCGCAGCGCCTCGGTTGCGGCGGCATCGACGGTTTCGGCGTCGATCACCACGCCATATTCGGCGCGCGCGGCCTCGACCGAGACGAACCCGCCCAGCACATCGGCCAGAACCTCTTCGGCGGGGCGGTCGTAGGGATGGCCGTAGCCGCCCCCGCCGCCGGTTTCGATCCTGAGGATATCGCCTTTCTTCAGCATGTTCCCGTCCGACAGCGGGTTCAGGCGGACTTCATCCGGGGTGCCGGGGTTGACGATGGCAACGCCGTGGCGGCCGGATTTGCCGCCGTGGATGCCCCATGGCGGGTTTTCAACGCTGTCGATGCGGATGGCGATCATGGTCTCCTCGGCGAGGATTTCGTATTCGCGCACGATGCCGCAACCGCCGCGATACCGCCCCGCGCCGCCGCTGTCCGAAACGATGCCGTAGGTGCGCATGGTGACGGGATAGCCCGCTTCGAGGAATTCGACCGGATAGTTTTCCTGTGCCACGAAATAGACCGCGTCGATCCCGTCCGCCGTGGCCCGTGCCCCGTAGCCGACGCCGATGCCGTCGGCCAGAAGGTAGGGCTCAAGCCGCCCGTCCTCGGTGCGGTATTTGCCGCGCATGATATTGACCACATAGGCCGAATTCGAGGCTGGCGCCTCTCCGCCACCGGTGTTGAGCAGACCGCACATGGCCGAGATCATCCGCATCGCCGTCAGACCCCGCAGGCCCAGCGGCGCGGGGTATTCGGGTTGCAGGAAACTGCCCTTGCGAAACAGCACCTCGTCGATCGCGTTCGGCCCGCCCGCGTTGCAGACCTGGCTGGGATCACCGCCGAGATAGAACAGACCCAGCGCCATGCCGGGCACGCCCTTGTTCATCAGGTAGTTTACCGGCCCGGGGGCCTGATCGTCGCTGTCACGCGCATCGAAGGTAAAGACATCCTCGCCCTCCGCGCCCTTGGCGCGGGTCAGGGAAAACCGCATGTGGAAGGGGCCGTTGCCGTGCCCGTCCGTGTCGATGGCATCGGTAAAGCTGTGGGTGCCGTAGTCAAAGGTTTCGGCCAGCTTGTCGCGCACCAGCTTGCGGGTGCGGCGCAAAAGCTGCGCCAGCGCGTCGGCCATCACGTCCGGCCCGAACCGGTCGAGGATCTCGCCCACGCGGCGCACGCCGAGTTCGACACTGGCCATGAGCGCGCGCATGTCGCCGATGCTCTGATCGGGAAAGCGCGAGTTGCGGTGGAAGATGTCGAGCACGGCCTGATTGACGCGCCCGGCCTCGATCATCTTGGTGACGGGGATCATCACGCCTTCCTGAAAGATGTCGGTGGCATCGGGGCTGATCGATCCGGGGCGCAGACCGCCGATGTCGGCGAAATGGGCCCAGCTCATCACGAAGGCGCAGACACGCCCCTCGCGGAAGACCGGCGCCAGAAGCACCTGATCGTTGGAATGCGAGATCGCCCCGTAGGAGCCATAGCAGTCGTTGTACCAGTAGACGTCGCCTTCCTGCATCGTCTCGATCGGGAATTTCTCGATCACCGGGCGGGTCATGTCGCCGAAGATCGGCACCATCGACCCCACGGCCATGGTGCCGTTGCCATCGAAAAGCGCGGTGTAGAAATCCTTCTTCTCGCGGATGAAGGCGGAAATCGCCGTCCGCTCGATCAGCGCTTCCATCTCGGATTGCGCGGCGGCGATGGCGCCGCGAATAATCTCGAGCGAGACGGGATCGCAAAGCGGTTTCTCGGTCAGGCGCGTTTGCTGGTTCATGTGGGACTCCGATCTTGGGAAATGGGAAACAGGACGGTCTGTCCCGCAGCGCCGCTTTCGACGCGCTGGTGCGCGGCGGCAATGTCTTCGAGGGGGTAGCGTGCGCCGATCTGGGGGCACAGCTGGCCTGCATCGGTCAGGCGCGCGATCATCGCTTCGGCCTCGCGGCGTTCGGCATCGGTCAGGCGAAACCCCTGCACGAAACGGATGCGCGCCCCGAGGTTGGCCAGTGCGTAATAGGGCAAAACCGGCGTCGGGTCGGACGAGCACGAATAGCTTGCGATCATCCCGCCGGGGGCAAGGCAGGCGATGTCGGTCTCAAGATTGGCCGCAAGATCGACTTCGACAATCCGGTCGACACCCGCGCCGCCGGTGGCCGTGGCGACGGCGTCGGCCACGTCTTCGGCATGCCGGTCAATTGCCACCCCGGCGCCAAGGCGGCGCACGGTTTCGGCGGCTTCGGCGTTGCTGACGGTGGCGATCACCCGCGCGCCCGCCGCGGCGGCGACCTGCACGCACATCTGACCCACCGCACCGGCGGCCCCCTGTATCAAAAGCGTCCGGCCCGCGACATCGCCGTCGCCCAGCACCGCCAGCCATGCGGTCAGCCCCGGCACACCCAGACAGGCCCCTTCGTCGAAACCGAGCGTATCCGACAGCGGCACCGCCTGCGCCGAAGCCAGTGCGATGTATTCCGCGGCGGTCCCGAAGGCGCGCCCGCTTTCGCCGTATCCGCCCTGGGCGTTCCACATCCAGACCCGTTGTCCGATGCGATCGCGCGCGACGCCCGCGCCCACGGCCTCGATCACCCCTGCCCCGTCGCAATGCGGGATCACCAGCGCATGCTCCATCCGCGCGCCGTTCCAGCCGCCACGCCGTTTCACGTCTGCCGGATTGATGCCCGAGGCCATGACCCGCACCAGCACCTCACCCGGACCGGGTTCGGGCTGCGGATGCGCGGCCACGTCCAGCACGTCTGCTGCAGGGCCGGTTTGTCTATAGGTTGCGGCGCGCATCATGGCCCCGCGAAATGGCAGGCCACCAGACGCGATCCGATCTGGCGCGGTCGGGGTACTTCGCTGGCGCAGCGGTCAGCCGCTTTCGGACAGCGGTCGCGGAACACGCAGCCCGAGGGCGGGTTGCGCGGGTCGGGCGCGCCGCCGCCGATGGGAAGCGGATCGTGGCTTTGATCCACGCGCGGTGTGGGTACGGCAGCGACAAGCGCCTGACTGTAGGGGTGCAGCGGGTCGCGCACGATATCCTCGGTCGGGCCGTCCTCCATGATCCGGCCCAGATACATCACGATGGTCCGTTCACAGACGTAGCGGACCAGCGCCAGATCGTGCGAGATGTAGATCGCCGTCAGACCCAGACGGTCGCGCACATCGCGAAACACGTTCAGCACCCCTGCCCGCACCGACACATCCAGCATCGAGACCGGTTCGTCCGCGACCACGAAATCGGGATCGAGGATCAGCGCGCGGGCCATCACGACGCGCTGCAACTGCCCGCCCGACAATTGGTGCGGGTAGCGGTCCAGAAACTGCGCAGGATCGCCAAGGCCCACCAGTTCCAGCGCCTTGATGACACGGTCGTGCCATTCGCCTTTGGGGATGCGCGCGTTCGACAGCGGCTCTTCGAGCGTCTTGAGGATGGTGTAGCGCGGGTTCACCGCGTCGAACGGATTCTGGAAAATCATCTGTGACCGGCTGCGGAAGCGTTGCAGGTCCGCGCCGCGCAGGTCCCGGATCTCTTCCCCGTCAAAGCGGGCCGATCCGCCGGTGATCTCTTCGAGCCGTACCAGAACCCGGCCCAGCGAGGTCTTCCCGCAGCCGGATTCGCCCAGAAGACCGACGCTTTCGCCGCGTTTGAGCGTGAAGGTCACGCCGTCCACCGCCTTTACCGTCGACGGCAGGCCCATCATCGCCGACACGGCGTTGCCGATCTTGTAATGCAGCTGCGCGTTGTCGAGTTCGATCATCGTCTCGGTCATGCCACCATCCCCCATGTTTCGGGCTCGGCGGCCTGGGCGCGCAGGGTTTCTGCCTCGTCGGCGCGGTGGCAGGCGACGAAATGGCCCGGCTGTCCCTCGACCAGCGGCGGGTCTTCGGCGCGGCAGGTGTCCGTCGCGAAGGGGCAGCGCGCGGCAAAGCGGCACCCGTCAGGCGGATTGGCCAGATCCGGCGGGCTGCCCGCGATCGGGGTCAGAACGCCGGTCCCGGCCGAGCGCAGATCGGGGAACGCGTTTTTCAGACCCATGGTATAGGGGTGCAGCGGTTTGCCCAGCAGGGTCGCGGTATCGCAATCCTCGACCACTTTGCCCGCGTACATCACCACTGTCCGGTCGCAGGTATAGGCCACGACGGAAATGTCGTGCGTGACCATGATCACCGACAGGCCCAGCTTGCGCTGAAGACTGCGCAGCTGATCAAGGATCTGCCGCTGGATGATCACGTCGAGCGCGGTGACGGGTTCGTCCGCGACAACCAGCTTCGGCTCCAGCGCGAGGGCGAGCGCGATGGCGGCCCGCTGGCGCATCCCGCCCGAGAACTGGTGCGGGAAATCGCGCAGCCTGCCCGCGTCGATGCCCACCATCTCGAACAGCTCGACCGCGCGTTTGCGGGCGTCGCGTTTGCTCATCCCGCCGCGGTCGCGCAGGACTTCGGCAATCTGGTATTCCACCCGGTACACCGGATCGAGAGAGTTCATCGCCGATTGCGGGATGAACGAGATGTCGCGCCAGCGCAGCGCGTTCATCTTGCGCTCGGACAGCGCCGCGAGGTCCTGCCCGTCAAAGTTCATCTGCCCGCCCGCGATGCGCGCGTTGTCGGCGATGATGCGGGTCAGGGCGCGGGCCATCGTGGTCTTGCCACAGCCGGATTCGCCCACCAGCCCCACGATGCTGCCCTGCGGGACATCGAAACTGGCGTGGCTCACGGCAATCGTGTCGTGGCCGCCCACGTCGTAGGCGATGGAAAGGTCACGGACGGAAAGTAGCGGTTCGGACATGCTCAGCGCCCCAATTTTGGAAACAGCAGGTTTTCGTACCCGCGCGAAATGAAGAAGCCCGCGCTGACCACGAGTATGATCGCCAGCCCCGGCGGGATGAACCAGTGATAGGCCTGACGGGCCAGCGCCTGGCTGGCGAAGGCATCCTGCAACATGAAGCCCCAGCTGATCGCCTCGGGGTCGCCGAACCCCAGAAAGCTGATCGAGGCTTCGGTCAGGATCGCCCAGCCGATGGCGATGGACCCGTAGAGAAACGACAGCGGCAGGATGTTGGGGGTGATGTGGCGCAGGATGATCTTGAGGTCGGAGGATCCCACGACCCGCGCCGCCTCGACATACCCGCGCGAGCGCAGCGACAGCACCTGGCTGCGGATCACCCGGCCCGTGTCGCGCCACAGCACCAGCGCCATCGCGATGACCGTGTTCCAGATCGAGGGTTCGGAAAAGGCCGAGATCACGATCACGAAGGGCAGGAACGGAATGCCGAAGGCGACATCGGCCAGACGCATCAGCACCGCATCGACCCAGCCGCCGAAATATCCCGCCAGAAGCCCCACGATAGAGCCGATGAAGGCGACCATGAAGGCCGCGGTAAAGCCGACCAGCAGCGCCGACCGCGCGCCCCAGACGATCTGCGAAAAGATGTCCCGGCCCAGCGATGTGGTGCCGAGGATATGCCCCTGCACGCCCGGCAACAGGTCCGATGCGAGGTCGTAGTCGGCGGTATAGAGGATCTCGGTCGGGTCGTAGGGGGCGATCAGCGGTGCGCAGATCGCGGTGGCGATGAACACCGCGTAGATCGCCAGCCCCGCAAGGGCGAAGGGATCACCGGCGGGCAGGCGGATCGCACCAAAGATGCGGGCGATGCCCGAAGGCGGAAGGTCTGCTACGGCTTCAGGCATGGGAAATCCTCGGATCCAGAAGGGTGTACAGAAGGTCAGCCAGCAGGTTCATCGCGATCACGACGACCGCGATCATCAGGAAGGCACCCTGCGCCAGCGGGTAATCGGAGGCAGATACGGCGGCGACCAGCTCTCGGCCCAGTCCGGGCCAGGAGAACACGCTT